>ONUI01000061.1 GCA_900320995.1 uncultured Eubacteriales bacterium | reverse complement strand
CGAAGTCCCGCAACGGAATAGCCGTAGCCCTGCTGTCCGAATCCGCCGAAGCAGTTCAGATCCTGACGGATCTGTGACGCGGTGGAATTCATCATAGCGGCAAGCTTTGTAGAAGAGATCTTCTCGATGCCCTCCGAATCCAGTTCGGACAGGTAACGGTAATAGCGGGGCAGTCGTCTGATGACCTGTATGGAAACGCCTTCTTTTGGCATAGGTGCTTACTCCTTACGCAACGATTTCAGTCAGTTTGTCGTGGATCGCGTCGAGGAATTCCTCGGTGTTGACCTTCTTCTTGTTCTCGAGGGTACTCAGCAGATAGAGGTCACCGGTCATGATACCGCTCTCGATGGTGTCGATGGTGGCTTTTTCCAGCTTATCGGCAAAATCGACAAGCTCGGGGATCTCGTCCAGCTCACCGCGCTTTCTCAGCGCGCCCGACCATGCGAAGATGGTCGCGACAGAGTTGGTGGAGGTCTCTTCACCCTTGAGGTGCTTGTAGTAATGACGCTGTACGGTACCGTGAGCCGCCTCATATTCATAGACGCCGGTGGGGGATACCAGTACGCTGGTCATCATCGCCAGAGAACCGAACGCGGTAGCGATCATATCGCTCATCACGTCGCCGTCATAGTTCTTGCAAGCCCAGATATAACCGCCGTCGGAGCGTACCACACGCGCGACAGCGTCGTCGATCAGGGTGTAGAAGTATTCGATACCCGCTTCATCAAACTTCGCCTTGTACTCGTTCTCGAATATTTCCGCGAAAATATCCTTGAAGGTGTGGTCGTATTTCTTGGAGATGGTATCCTTGGTCGCGAACCATACATCCTTCTTCTGATCGAGCGCGTAGTTGAAGCAGGCTCTCGCGAAGGACGCGATGGAGTTGTCGAGGTTGTGCATACCCTGGATGATACCGTCGCTGTTGTCAAAGCTGTGGATCAGCTGACGGCTCTCATTGCCGTCTTTATCGGTCACACAAAGCTCTGCCTTGGAACCCTCTTTGACGATCATTTCGGTATTCTTGTAAACATCGCCGTAAGCGTGACGGGCGATACAGATGGGCTTTGTCCATGTGGGGATGTAGGGGGTGATGCCCTTGACGAGGATCGGCTGACGGAAAACGGTACCGTCGAGGATCGCGCGGATCGTACCGTTGGGGCTCTTCCACATCTCCTTGAGCTTGTATTCATCCATACGCGCGGCGTTCGGGGTGATGGTGGCGCACTTGACCGCTACGCCGTATTTCTTTGTCGCCTCCGCGGAGTCAACGGTGATCTGATCGTCGGTCGCGTTGCGCTTCTCAAGACCCAGATCATAGTATTCGCTCTTCAGGTCAACAAAGGGGAGAATGAGTTTATCCTTTAACATTTGCCAGATGACTCTGGTCATCTCGTCGCCGTCCATCTCGACGAGCGGTGTTTTCATTTGAATCTTAGCCATAGTTACCTCCGGTAATCGATGTTAATGTAGGGGAGGGGCTTGCTCCTCCCGTGAACCTTTGATAAGAACATGTGTATCAGCGAAGCATATGATACGCTTCCGTAGGGACGACCATCGGTCGTCCGCTTAACAGTGACGTTCAAATGGAATTATTTGTTCATCATCGTGTAATTGAGCAGACCGCCCGCGAGGATAATATCCTTCTGGCGCTCGGTCAACGCGCATTTGGTGTTGATCTCAACATTCTTCGTCTTGTTGATGATGGTGATGCCGTTGCCTGCCGCGATCTGATCACGGATATTCTCGATATAGAGATTATCGCCGAGGTCGATGTTGTTGTAATCGTTTTCATCCGCGAATTCCAGCGGAAGGATACCCGCGTTGATCAGGTTCGCTCTGTGGATACGCGCGAAGCTCTTGACCAGTACCGCCTTGACGCCGAGGTACAGCGGAGCGAGAGCCGCGTGCTCACGGGATGAGCCCTGACCGTAGTTGGAGCCGCCGACGATGATCGAGGAGCCCAGCGCCTTGGCACGGGTCGGAAACTCGGTATCGCATACAGTGAAGCAGTGCTCGGAGATCGCAGGAATATTGGAGCGCAGGGGCAGGATCTTTGCGCCCGCGGGCATGATGTGGTCGGTGGTGATGTTGTCCTCGACCTTCAAGGAGCAGGTTGCGCTGATGTCCTGAGCCATCGCGGAGGTTTTGGGGAATTCCTTGATGTTCGGGCCGCGCAGCACTTCTACCTTGTCCATCTCGTCAACGGACGCAGGCTCGATGACCATGTTGTCGTTGATCAGGAAGTGCTCGGGCATATCGACCTTATAGCCGTCCGCGTATGCTCTCGGGTCGGTCATCACGCCGGTCAGCGCGGAGACCGCCGCTACTTCGGGAGATACCAGATAGATCTCAGCGTCCTTGGTTCCGCTTCTGCCGAGGAAGTTGCGGTTGAAGGTTCTCAGGGAAACGCCCTTGGAGTTCGGGGACTGACCCATGCCGATGCAGGGGCCGCACGCGCTCTCGAGGATCCTCGCGCCCGCGTCGATCAGATCGGACAGCGCGCCGTTTTGCGCGAGCATATTGAGCACCTGCTTGGAGCCGGGCGCGATCGCGAGAGATACGCCGTCGGCAACCGTCTTGCCTTTCAGGATATGCGCGACCTTCATCAGATCGGCGTAGCTCGAGTTGGTGCAGGAGCCGATGCAAACCTGATCGACCTTCATACCCGCCAGTTCTTCAACGCTCTTGACGGCGTCGGGGGAGTGGGGGCAAGCCGCCAGAGGCGCCAACTCGGAAAGGTTGATCACGATGTGCTCGTCATAAACCGCGTCGTCGTCAGCCTTCAGCTCGGTATATGCGTCCGCTCTGTCCTGAGCCTTCAGGAATTCAAGCGTGTTTTCGTCAGAGGGGAAGATCGAGGTGGTCGCGCCGAGTTCCGCGCCCATGTTGGTGATGGTCGCTCTCTGAGGGACACTCAGCGTCTTGATGCCTTCGCCCGTATATTCAATGATCTTGCCTACGCCGCCCTTGACGGACATGATGCGCAGCACCTCGAGGATGATATCCTTTGCGGAGACATTCTCCTGCAACTCACCCTGTAACTCAACGTTGACGATCTTGGGCATGGTGATGTAGTACTCGCCGCCGCCCATTGCGACCGCTACGTCCAGGCCGCCCGCGCCGATCGCCAGCATACCGATGCCGCCGCCGGTGGGAGTGTGGGAGTCGGAGCCGATCAGGGTCTTGCCCGGAATACCGAAGCGCTCCAGATGTACCTGATGGCAGATACCGTTGCCGGGACGAGAGAACCAGATACCGTGCTTTTTGCACACTGTCTGGATGAAACGATGATCGTCGGCGTTCTCAAAGCCTGTCTGCAAGGTGTTGTGGTCGATGTAAGCGACACTGCGCTCGGTGCGGACGCGGTCGATACCCATCGCCTCAAATTCCAGATAAGCCATCGTACCGGTGGCGTCCTGTGTCAGCGTCTGGTCGATGCGGATACCGATGTCGGTGCCCTTGACCATCTCGCCGGTGACCAGATGATTTTTAATGATTTTTTCCGCTAAAGTTAAGCCCATAATGTTCCTCCTATATCATAAAGAAATGTTATATGTGGTAAGGCAGTCTGAAAGTAGCGACCCTCAGTCCGCCGGTGTTTTATTTTGTCATTGTTTTAAGGCTCCCTTTCCTAAGGGAGCTGTCCCCGCAAGGGGACTGAGGGTTGCCGCTGAATCGAAGATGTATTTGCGAATCTTGTGTGATCGTATTTTTCTAATTAAGAAAAACCGGCTCAGTGAAAATCCTGATCCGGCTTGTCAATCTTTTCACACACACGGACATTATACTACTTTTTGTCGACAAAGTAAAGGCGGCGCACCGCTTTTTTATAACAAAAAAGTGATATATCAGATGTATAAGCAAAGGAACTCACATAATCTGCGGTGAAGTGATTTCTTTTTCGGTGATTTTGAACATAGCATTTATCATACGGGAATGATATAATATACAATGTAAAATAAGGAAGTTTGCGCTTATGGCATATTGTCGTGAGCGTTGATGAAAAAACAAGGTGATAGTATGGAGAAAAGAGAAAATCTGCGCAATATCGCGATCATCGCGCACGTTGACCACGGCAAGACGACACTGGTCGATCAGCTCCTCAGACAGTCGGGTATCTTCCGCACCAATGAGATCGTCAATGAGCGCGTTATGGACAGCAACGATCTGGAGCGTGAGCGCGGTATCACGATCCTGTCAAAGAACACCTCCGTCGTGTACGGAGATACCAAGATCAATATCGTCGATACCCCCGGACATGCCGATTTCGGCGGCGAGGTAGAGCGTATCCTGATGATGGTCGACGGCGTCCTGCTGCTGGTTGACGCGTTCGAGGGCTGTATGCCGCAGACGCGTTTTGTACTGAAAAAGGCGTTGGGACTGGGCAAGAAGCCGCTGGTCGTCGTCAATAAGATCGACCGTGACGGCGCTCGTCCCGAAGAGGTCATCGACGAGGTGCTCGATCTGTTCATCGAGCTCGGCGCGGATGACGATCAGCTCGAATTCCCCGTTGTCTACGCGTCGGCGCGTGAGGGCGTATCCTCGCTCGATCCCTATGAGATGACTCCCGATATGAAGCCGCTGTTTGAGGCGATCATCCGCGAGATCCCCGCTCCCGAGGGTGAGATCGACGCGCCCCTGCAGCTGCTCGTATCCAATATCGAATATGATGAATATGTCGGACGTATCGGCATCGGCAGAGTGGAACGCGGACAGATCAAGTCCGGTCAGCAGGCGGTGCTGTGCCATCAGGACGGCACGACCTCCAATGTAAAGGTCAGCAAGCTCTATGAGTTCGAGGGTTTGAAGCGCGTCGAATGTGACGAGGCGAAAATGGGCGATCTCGTCTGCATCTCCGGTATCGCGGACATCAACATCGGCGAAACCATCTGCGCGCCCGATCATATCGATCCGCTTCCGTTCGTCAAGATCGACGAGCCGACCGTATCGATGAATTTCATCGTCAACAATTCACCTTTTGCCGGCAGAGAGGGCAAGTATGTTACCTCCCGTAATATTCGCGACAGGCTGTTCAAAGAGGTGGAGACCAATGTGGCGCTCCGCGTGGAGGAGACCGACTCCGCCGATACCTTCAAGGTGTCCGGCAGAGGCGAGCTTCATCTTTCGATCCTGATCGAGACCATGCGCCGCGAGGGCTACGAGTTCCAGGTCAGCCGTCCGCAGGTCATTACCAAGATGATCGACGGCGTTCTGCATGAGCCGATCGAATACCTGATGATCGAGGTGCCCGAGAACTACGTCGGCGCCGTCATGGAAAAGCTCGGTTCCCGCAAAGCGGAGCTGATCAATATGGGCACGCGTGAGGGCGGTTCCACGCATATCGAGTTCCGTATCCCGTCCCGCGGTCTGATGGGCTATCGTCCGGAGTTTTTGACCGATACCAACGGCAACGGTATCATGAACCACGTGTTCGATTCCTATGAGCCGTACAAGGGCGATATCGTCACCCGCCATCAGGGTTCTCTGATCGCCTTTGAGACCGGCGAGACCGTCACCTACGGTCTGTACGCGGCTCAGGAACGCGGCAGACTCTTTGTCGGACCCGGTGTGGACGTCTATGAAGGCATGATCGTCGGCGCTTGTCCCAAGGCGGAGGATATCACCGTCAACGTCTGCAAAAAGAAGCATATCACCAACACCCGCGCCTCGGGCTCGGATGAAGCGCTCAAGCTCACCCCGCCGTCCATCCTGTCGCTCGAGCAGTGCCTTGAGTTCATCGCGGATGACGAGCTTGTCGAGGTCACACCCGAGAGCATCCGTATGCGCAAGGAGATCCTCAGCAAGGAACAGCGCATGAAGCACCAGTTCAGGAATAAGTGATTTAGGCTCCCTTTGGTAAAGGGAGCTGTCACATGACATTGTGTCATGTGGCTGAGGGATTGTATAATTGATCGAACGTAAGTGAGAATCCAAATAATTTGAATACTGCCATGGAATACATCATACTTGATTTGGAGTTTAACGGCACCTACTCGAAGCATCGTCACAAGTTCGTGAACGAGATCATCGAGTTCGGTGCGGTCAAATGTGACGAACAACTGAATATCATCGAGATCTTTTCGGAGCTGGTCAAGCCCCAGATCTCCAAAAAGCTCAATTCTCATGTCAGCGCTCTGACCCATATCACCATCGACGAGCTGAAAAAGAGCAACAACTCATTCTCTCACGTGATGTCGAAATTCCGCAAGTTCCTCGGCGACGGCGTTCTGATGACATGGAGCAACAGCGATGTGCTGGTGCTGATCGAGAATTACAAGTATTTCTACGGCAATGACAAGCTGCCGTTTATGAAATACTATGTCAACCTGCAAAAGTACTGCGAGAGGGCGATCGGCTACAGTGACAAAGCCAGACAGCTCGGACTGTCCGCCTGCGCCGAGATGCTGGGCATCACGTTTGAGGAAAACAGCCTGCATCGCGCGTATAATGACGCGGAGCTGACGGCGGCATGCTTTAAGGCGCTCTATGACACAGAGCTGCTGCAGCAGTACATCTACACCTGCGACGATGATTTTTATCGCCGCGTCAACTTCAAGAATTACAACATCTGTGATCTCAAGAATCCCAATATCAACAGGCACGAGATGTACTTTAACTGTGAGAAATGCGGCAGACGCGCGCTGCGCCGATCAAAATGGCGGCTGAAAAACCGCTCCTTCCGCGCGAACTTCCGTTGTCTGAGATGTCGCAGGGATTTTGAGGGACGCATCACATTCAAGCAGTGTTACGATCATGTCAATGTCTCAAAAAAGACCGCGGAGATCGAACGCAAGGATAAGAAAAAGCGCAAAAGCGCAGAACCCAAAACCACATCATAAAAAACGGCAGATCATTCTGCCGTTTATTTTCATCAAAGAATTAGAACAAATATTCTAAAATCTATTGATTTACGGTAGAAATTCTGCTATAATAATAGTAGGGAACATATGATCGATCGTAATGATCCCGCTCAAAAGCGGTGATGCTACGCTTTTGAAACTGCCGAAACGGCGCGAGTAGCCCCATACTCAATTGAATACGTTAACGCGATCGGGAACAGATTTGATTTTCCGCAAACGGATGATGTCATCGATCAAATCGGTTCTCTGTTGCAACCTATGTTTTAAAACGCAGTTTATCGAAAGGACAATTGAATGAATTATTGTGAATGGGCGGCGGCGTACCGAGAGGACGCCTGTCGCGTACTGAGCGTGATCGAGAAGAAAAAGGCGTTATTGAATGACAAAAAACTGAATGCTGACGCGCGTAAATCGATCGGCGATACGATCATCGAATACCGCCGGATCTATCGGGAGTTGCTGAAAACTGCCGAGCATTTGCGCATGCGCGGAGGAAAAGCTCATGCGGCGTGAGAGGATGTTCCTCGATGAAGAGAACAGCGATCTCATTGCGTATTCGCTGTATCAGCAGGGTTCTTCCAATCGCATGGAACGCGAGCGGATGAAGCGTATCCTCTCCCGCGCGATCCGTCGCGAGCTGACCGATCGCCAGCGTGACTGTATCACGATGTATTACTTGGAAGGTATGAAGATGAAGGATATCGCGACAGCGTTACATCTTTCAAAATCCACTGTCACTCGACATATCCAGTCAGGCACGCATAAGCTGCAAAGGATCGCCTCCTATTATCAGCATTGATTTGAAAACTGAATATTATAATGAAAGCGCCGCTGAAAAGCGACGCTTTTGTTTTATCAATCGTCATTGCGAGGCATTTATGCCGTGGCAATCTCAACTGATTTAATCCTGTCATTGCAAGAAAAGGACGCGCGCGTCCAATCTCAACTTGTTTTGACAGTCATTACGAAGCCCCGAAAGATACTTTCGGGGCTGTGGTAATCTCAACTTTTTTATTCAAACAGTACCTTGCTCTTCTTGTGCAGCGCCCGCATACTTTCGACGAATCCGTACACGGCAAAGGGTACCAGCAGGATGAAGTAGGGGAGGATATACTGACTTTTTCCCTCAAAAATCAAGTGATACAGCGCGCCGCCGAGGATCGCGACAGGCAGGATCAGACTCTCCGTATTGAGCTTTTTGCGGAAGATCAACCAGATCATCCCCGCCGTAAAGAAAATGTAGGTCATCATCACGTAGTAGTTGAACCAGTTGTCGAA
>ONUI01000192.1 GCA_900320995.1 uncultured Eubacteriales bacterium | reverse complement strand
TTGAGCGGACAGTGTACGCTGACGATATCGCTCTCGCTGAGCAATCTCTCAAAGCTCACCTGCTCTACATTCGGCACGTTCTTCACACTGCGGTTGTAGCCGATGACGCGCATTTTGAAGGCGTTCGCGATCGTCGCGACCTCCTGCCCGATCGCGCCCAGTCCCACGATGCCCAGCGTTTTTCCCATCAGCTCGTTGAGCGGATAAACAAAGGGCGAAAAGGTCGGACTGCGCTTCCATCTGCCGTCCTTTACATAGCGGTCATACGCCGCGATCTGATTATAATACGCCAAGATCAGCGCGAAGGTCTGCTGCGCGACTGACTGAGTCGAATACGATCCCGCGTTGCACACTGTGATCCCGTGCGCGCGGCAATAGTCGACGTCGATATTGTTGTATCCGGTCGCGAAGATCCCGATATATTTCAGCTGTTTGGCAAGACGCAGGGTGTGGCTATCCAACAGTGTTTTATTGCACAGTACGATGTCCGCGTCCGCGATCGCCTCGGCGACTTCTTCATATCGGAGCAGTCCGTGGGATACGACCTCTCCGAACTCTCTCAGGCAGTCTTCTGTCACCAATTCATCGACGACCGTTTGCGCGTCTGTCAGGACGATTTTCATTCGTTCTCACCTCATTTGAAATTGTACCATAAATCTCTCTTCCCCGCAACCGATAATTCCCATCTACTCATTTACAAAAGCCCGGTTTTTTGCTATCATATTAACAGAATACCCACTGCGGAGGAAGCTATGAAAAACCCGTTCAAATTCTTTCGATCATCTTCCGAACAACCGAAAATCGAGCCGATCGCCGATCCACCCGAAGAAAACGCGATCCCGACGCCAACGGAGCCCGAACAGCCTGTTGAACAGCCGACCGTCGATCCCTTTGTCGAATGGTGCCGCAGTCAGGTGCGCGGCGGGATCGAACGCCGCGAGCGCAACGATATTTTTGAAGCGTTCAACGTCTACGGCGTGGATGAACACGATCGCCTGACCTGTCGCCGCTACCACCGCTATCCCGAGCATGAGCGTGATTTTGACCTCTCCTACAGCCGCACGCTCACCTTTGACGAGCTCAATCGCCGCTTGCTGTCCGAGCTGGACAAGGGCGATATCAAGCTGCCCGCCTATCACGACTGTATCGCGAAGGCGCGTGCGCTCTGCGATATCCCGACCCCCGATACCATCGAATTCATCGGATTTACCGAGAACGAAGTTGCCGCCTTGCGCGAATTCTGCGTAACTTTCGACACTCTGACCGACAAAGAATATCGTTCCTTAGACGGCGTATTCTGCGTCGCGTGCCGCAGTGTGGTCGGTGACGAACAGCTCAACCTGCGTTTTCGCAAGCCGCTGCCCCATGACGCGCTTGACAGCGAGATCGCGGGCGTCAGCAAAACACCCATCGAAGGCTACGACATCGAGAGCCTGTGGATCATGGGCGTCTATAATCGGTTGCGGGATCGCTGTCAAAGCTGCCGCGTCACCGTGCTCACATCCGAATGGAGCTTGCAGAAAGAAAAATTCTTTTTGATGCAAGCGGAAGGGTTTTCCCCGATCGACGGAACCCTGCTGCTCGCGGTCGCGGATGAAACCTCTTTTCCGAAATTCGGCTTTTACTCTCTCGATTTCTCCAACAAATGACTTTTTCAATCAATAGTAACACGCAAAAAAGCCCGACATGACGTCGGGCTTTTTCTATGATGATATTACCAGTTTTCTTTCAGCTCATCGGTCACGACCTTGCCGGTGTAATCAAAACCGCGGGACGCGTCCCATGCGATGACATACTTGCCGCTGTCGGTGATCGCGGCGGTCAGCTCGACGCCATCCTCGATCGGTTTGAACTTTCCGTTCTCGCGAACCGCATTGAGGATCTCCTTCGCTTTGGCGGTATTGGCGGAATCAGCGGTAGCACTGTCCGCGCTTGAAAAATCATAGATCTCCACAAACGCGTTTTTGTTCAAATCAATACGCGCACCGTTGTCAGCACCGAGTATATCATAGTAGATATCCATCTTTACATATTTGGAATCGCGATCTTTGATGTACTTGACCAAGCCGTCAAAATCCTTATCATAGGTCGAGATGTCAGCGGCATTCGCCTGATCCGAGGTAGAATCGCTGTTGTTGTTGGCGCCGGGCATAAAGCACGCGCTCAGCGACAGCACCAGCGCGACTGCCATCATCAATGCAATGATCTTTTTCATATATATCAATCCTTTACTTTTTGCTTTGCCTATCTATTCTACTATAAAACACATAATAAATCAAGAGCGGATTTTCTTTTACAGATCCTCATGGCTTTTCATTATAACAATCAAAGCCCCTGCATACACAGAGGCTTTGAGTAAAGATAAACTTGAAATATTCTGATTATCTCTTGGAGAACTGCGGAGCGCGACGTGCGGCCTTGAGACCGTATTTCTTACGCTCTTTCATTCTCGGGTCACGAGTGAGGAAGCCTGCCTTCTTGAGGGCGGGACGAAGCGCATCGGAATCATACTGAAGCAGCGCGCGAGAGATACCGTGACGGATGGCGCCCGCCTGACCGGTTACGCCGCCGCCGCCAACGCGGCAAACTACGTCGAACTTCTCGCCGGTCTCGGTGAGCTCGAGGGGCTGACGAACGATCAGCTTGAGGGTGTCAAGACCGAAGTAATCGTCGATATCTCTGTCGTTGATGGTGATCTTACCGGTGCCCGCATAGAGGCGAACTCTTGCTACAGAAGATTTTCTTCTGCCGGTGCCGTAAAAATAAGGTGCCTTATCGTACATTTATCGTTCCTCCTTCTTAAAATTCCCATGCTTCGGGCTTCTGAGCCTGATGATTGTGCTCAGCGCCTTCGAAGAGTCTGAGTCGCAGCATAGCTGCTCTGCCGATGGTGTTGGAGGGAACCATGCCCTTAACAGCCAGCTCGACCGCCTTGGTGGGACGGGTAGCCATCAGGGTAGCGTAGTTGGTTTCCTTGAGGTGACCGACATAACCGGTATGACGGTACCATTTCTTCTGTTCTAATTTCTTGCCGGTGAGGACAACGTCCTTGCAGTTGATGACGATCACATACCACTTGCGCTCGACTTCGCCTTTTTTAGCCATATAAGTGGACATATAGCTTTACCTCCTTGATGATACTGAATTGTCATTGCGAGGCAACGCCTCCCTTTCCTAAGGTGAGATTCTGTCCAAATCTTTGATTTGGGTTACAGAATCCATACACAGGAGAGGTGCCCGGAGGGCGGAGGGTTGCCGTGGCAATCTCAACCGATTCTCGATCGTCATTACGAAGGGTGTGACCCTGTGGTAATCCCGACCGAACAGCGGAAAACAATTCTTTTTTAACGCTTGTATATAGTATCACTTTCATGATGTAAAGTCAAGAGCAAATACTGAATTTTTTAATATAGCGCTCGTTGAGCTGTATTTATCTCGTTTTTCCTCACTTTTACTCTTGTTTTCTCGTTTGCTATTTTCGGTTGTTTCGGGATGTCACAAGCGTCATCCCCTACAATAGGTGATGTTACATATGTGCATTGTGACTAAATATCAGGCGTTTATTTTGGATTGCCTCGCGTTATATGATATGGTAAGATATAAGAGTAAGCAAACGCCCTTTTACAGAGGAGGAGAAATCATGAAAAACAGTACAAAAATCCTATGTGTGCTTTTGAGTCTGATCATGGCTCTGAGCGTATTCACTGTTCTGCCGGTAGGCGTATCGGCGGCTGAAAAGAAAGCAGCTCCTGTCGGCGCGGTAAAAGCCGTCGCTTCGGCAGGTTATGACCCAACCGAACCGGTGCCGGAGCCTACCGAAGCGCCTACTGAAGCGCATACCGAACCGTGCAGTCATTGGTATACTTATACCGAAAACGAGAATTATTCCTATGATGGCCGGTGGAATTATTATGATGAGGTTACCTATTGCAGCTATTGCGGAATGGAACTCAACCGTGTCCGTAAAATAGACTGCGGACATCCGTATACCCATACCAAAACAGAAAACTATCAGGACTACGGCGACCACGGCAGCTATGATCTTGTCACCTATTGTTCAGATTGCGGACAGGAACTGAACCGCGAACATAAGGAAGTACAGTATCCTACCGGCGACGGGGTGATCTACTTCGACGCAACTTCTGCCGGATGGGAAAACGCGAGCAGGATAATGTTCTATATCTATGATATAGAGGAAGGATATGGACTTGCTGATTGGGGCTCCAGAAAGCTTAGCGGAACCTATGTAGGCAACGGAAAGTGGGCGTACGACGCGGCGGAACTCGGCGTAGAACCGGGCAAGCAGTATGGCTTGATCATGTATAACAACGATATCGGCGCTCAGTGCCATGATCTGGTTATGGATTCCTCCTGCTTCGGCGACACCGCTTATGTTCCCGATCCCGAAAAGGGGATCGAGATTCCTTTTGATTCCTACAAGAGCAGCATGGAAGCCAGATGGCAGAACAGCAGCCTCGGTCCGCGTATGATGATCACCTCGATCGGCAACGTGGTAGGTGAAACGGTTCCCGCGTTTACTACCCCCTACAAGATGTTCGTTGATTTTCTGCGTAATACGCTTGACAATGCTCGTTATTATTCCGGCAAAGACGATCAGCGTTTGATCGACGACACCGCGAAAGCGCTCGGGATCAACAATAAAAACGAAATAGAAAGAGCGATAAGTGAAGCCGGAGCAAGGGTCTCTTGGAGCTACTCCGATTCCACCGTTCCCCCTCCTGCTCCTGTCGATATTCCCGATGAGGACGGCTTGATCCTCTTTGACGCGAGATCCGCCGGATGGGAGGACGCGGACGCGATCATGTTCGATATCTATGACCTCAACGATAATCGTCTGCCGGCAAAATCCACGCCCGACGAGATCCGCGGCACTGAGAGCTATGACGGCATCTGGTTCTTTAACGCAAAAGAGCGCGGCGTTCAGGACAATCAGCTCTACTATATCATCTTCTGGAATGATAATACCCATGAACATACCGCTCAGCTATTGCTTGACTCCTCCTGCTACGGCGACAAAGCGGTCTGTGACGGCTTGATGGCATCGGAGGCATATGTTGATTATCCATCTTACACCCACTATGGTGATTCAAGCTCAGGTTCTTCAAGTAGTCGAGGTGGGGCATACTCTTCGAACTCCGATAACGGAACACCTTATTTCTTCTATCCCGACTACGTTTCTTATCCGGCAGTCTCATGGAACAATCAACATTCCTTCTCAGCGAACGGAACGATCGGCGACCTCACATGGGCGATCAAAAACGGCGTGCTGACCATTTCCGGCAACGGTCCGCTGGAAAATGATGACAATATCAAAAAGATTTGGGACAAGCTCAAATTTACCAAAGCGCTGATCGGGGACGGCGTCACGAGCATCGGCGACCGCGTGTTCGACGGATGCTATTCTCTGGAAAGTGTCACGATCGGCAACGCTGTCACAAGTATCGGCGAGCTCGCTTTCAAAGACTGCAAGAATCTGGAAAGCGTTTCGATCGGCGGCTCTGTCAAGAGCATCGGTCCCTTCGCGTTCTATCGCTGCGTCGGACTGAAAACCGCGGTGATCGGTAACTCTGTCACGAGCATCGGCAACTCTGCGTTCTATCAGTGCAGCGATCTCACGAGTGTAACAATCGGCAACTCTGTCACAAAGATCGATAAATACACCTTTGAGGATTGCGACAACCTCAAAAACGTGACGCTCGGCAATTCGATATATGGTATCGCAGCCGGCGCGTTCTATGATTGTGACAACCTCGAAAGCATCGTTCTGCCCGATTCCGTACAAATCATCGCCGACAAGGCTTTCAGCGACTGTATCTCTCTGTCAAGCGTGACCATCCCCGAAGCCGTGACGGATATCGGTGAAAAGGCGTTCTATAACTGTCCGAGTCTGAAGAACGTTACTGTACCGGATTCCGCTACCAATATCGATACCAAAGCCTTCGGCTATTACTATAACAATGAATTCGGTATCACAATGAGAGTTCCCGGTTTCAGGATCTACGGATCGGTAAACAGCGAAGCACATAGATACGCAAAGGCTTACGGCTTCCGATTCGAAAGAGCGGTCGCGATGACCGGCGACGCTGACGGCGACCTTATGATAACCGTTATGGATGTCACCGAAGTACAGCGCTCTCTTTCCTCATTGTCTACGACGTCAGACGAGGATATTACAAGATACGCTGATGTAGATCATAATGATGTGCTTGAGGTCATTGACGCAACATACATCCTTCGTTATGTGGGAGAAAAAGAAATTCCGTACGATATCGGACAAATACAAGATTAACAGGAAAAGAGCTCTGCTTTGCAGGGCTCTTTTTTACGGCAAAAACCGCCCTTGCGGACGGTTTTCGACTGATAAATATATTGATGATATGTAAAATCCTAATCGTTTTGTTATTCAAATCGGTCTGGCGTGTGCGCATAGCCGCAACACGCGATTCAGCTTGACCGAAGCTCAGGCGTAAGCTCTCTTTGTCGCTTCGAGCGAATAGGGCAGCTTATCGCCTTCTTTTGTTACCATTGTTA
>ONUI01000032.1 GCA_900320995.1 uncultured Eubacteriales bacterium | reverse complement strand
AATACATCCTTTTCATCCTTATACACATCGAGGAAAAGCTGAGTTGTATCGCGAATCGTCGCAATCGCGTCAAAGGAATGTCTGCCGCGGATCAGCGGAAAATACGCAACGGTGTCGAGGATAAACAGGTAAGGACAGGTGAGGTGGAAGAAGTTGCCCATCATCAGGTCTGTTGACCACGCCTGTTCGAGTTCAGAAAGGCAGTCAAAGATGTAGAACGTGTCATAACCCTCGCGCTCGATTAGGTTGTGGATATTGACGGTGAAGGTTTCAAAGCGGTGGGATAGCTCTACATGCTCGATCCTCAGTCCCTCGCGCGGGGTGAGAATCGGCTCATGCTCTGCAAAGCGGATGTAGATCAGGTTCCTCCCGTCTGCTATCGCCTGATTGGAAAAACGCTCTGCAACATAGCGGAACTCGTCAAGCGACGGTACCTGCCAGACGACATTGTCGCCGAGACGGATGTTCTGTAAAGCGTCGTCCATCATCGGGATTCCTGATTTAGTTTTTTCAAATGCAGCCATGTTAGTTCCTCCTGATAGTGTTATGTGTCGATAGTGGAAATGGTGAGCGTGGTTTCCTCTAATACATCCAAAAGTACACGTACTGTATCGAGCGAGGTAAAGGCTGTCACGCCGTTCTCAATCGCTGTTCTGCGGATCGCGGCGCCGTCCTCGTAGTGCACACCTGATAGGATCGCGCGCGTGTTGATCAGGTAGCTGACGTATCCTGAGCGTAGCGCGTCGAGGAGTTGATTTGAGCCTTCACTAATCTTTCTCAATGTTCTGGTCTTGATACCGTGCTCTCGTAGCACTTTTGCAGTTAGATCCGTTCCCTCAATATTAAAGCCGAGGTTGTAGAAGCGGCGAATCAGCGGGATCGCCTCTTCCTTATCTTCATCGGCAAGGGTCACGATGACCGTGCCGTAGTTCTGCACCTTCGTGCCCGCTGCGACGAGTGCCTTGTATATCGCTCTCGACAGGCTCTTGTCATAGCCGATCGCTTCGCCGGTGGACTTCATCTCAGGGCTGAGGTACGCGTCGAGGCCCTTGATCTTCTGGAACGAGAAGACCGGCACCTTGACATAATAGCGCTTCTTTTCCTCGGGATAGAGCTGGAAAATACCCTGTTCCTTCAGCGAATTGCCTAAGATGACCTCCGTCGCAATATCCGCGAGGGAATAACCTGTACTCTTGCTCAGGAACGGAACGGTTCTCGAGGATCTCGGGTTAACTTCGATGATGTAAACGTCGTCATTTTCGTCGATGATGAACTGGATATTATACAGACCAACAATACCGATAGCCTTGCCAAGCTTTTTCGCGTATTGCAGGATGATCCCTTTTACTTTATCCGAGATTGAGAAGGATGGGTAGACCGAGATACTGTCGCCGGAGTGGACGCCAGTTCTCTCGACCAGCTCCATGATACCGGGTACGAATACGTCTACGCCGTCGCAGATCGCGTCGACCTCAACCTCTTTGCCCGTGATGTACTTATCGACTAAGACAGGTTTATCCTCGTCAATCTCAACGGCGGTCTTTAAATAATGCCTCAGGTCTGCTTCCTTACTGACGATCTGCATGGCTCTGCCGCCGAGCACGAAGGACGGACGGACGAGGACGGGATAGCCGATCTCCTCTGCCGCTTTCACGCCCTCTTCGATCGAGGTAACGGCGCGGCCGGCGGGCTGGGGGATACCGAGTTCTTTGATGATCGCGTTGAAGGAATCACGGTTCTCGGCTCTCTCGATCGCGGCGCAGTCGGTACCGATGATCTTCACGCCGCGGTCCATGAGGGGCTGGGCGAGATTGATCGCGGTCTGACCGCCGAGAGAAACAATAACGCCCTCAGGCTGTTCAAAGTCGATAATCGCCATGACATCCTCGGGAGTGAGGGGCTCAAAGTAGAGCTTATCGGCGGTGGTGTAGTCGGTCGAGACGGTCTCGGGGTTATTGTTGATGATGATCGCCTCATAGCCCGCTCTGCGGATGGTCTGCACCGCATGAACAGTAGAGTAGTCGAACTCCACGCCCTGACCAATACGGATCGGTCCTGCACCTAAAACAATGATCTTCTTTTTATCGGTGCAGATCGATTCATTTTCTTCTTCATAGGTCGAATAAAAATACGGTACATAGCTGAGGAATTCCGAGGCGCAGGTGTCGATCATTTTGAATACTGGCTGAATGTGCGCATCCTTTCTCATCTTATATATCTCCGCTTCATCGCATTTCCAAAGATGAGCGATCGCCTTATCCGAAATACCCATTCGTTTAGCGCGATACAGCATATCGGGATTGCCGACATTATCCCGCAGCTGTGATTCCATCTGTATGATGTTGCGAATCTTGCGCAGGAACAGCCTGTCGATGGCGGTCAGGTCATGGATATTGTTGATATTGCCGCCCTTTCTGAGCAGTTCAGCGATTGCAAACACTCTGTCATCGGTATCGCGGGTGATATATTTGTATAGTTCATCGGAAGTCATTGACTCAAATCGCAGAAGATACAAATGATCCGCGCCGATCTCCATCGAGCGCACCGCCTTGAGCAGGCTTTCTTCGATGGTTCTGCCAACGCTCATGACCTCACCGGTCGCCTTCATCTGGGTGCCGAGGGTGTTTGGCGCAGTGACGAATTTATCAAAGGGGAATCGCGGCATTTTTGTGACAACATAGTCGAGCGCAGGCTCAAACGATGCGAGGGTGTTGGCGAGCTGTATTTCGTCGAGGCGCAGACCGACGCCGATCTTCGCGCTGACGCGCGCGATGGGATAACCCGACGCTTTACTTGCAAGCGCAGAAGAACGTGACACGCGCGGGTTGACCTCGATGATATAATACTGCGACGAATGCGGATCAAGCGCAAACTGTACGTTACAGCCGCCCTCAACCTTCAGCGCTCGGATCAGTCTGAGAGCGCTGTCGCGGAGCATCTGGTACTCTTTGTTGGTCAGCGTCTGAGACGGACAAAAAACGATGCTGTCTCCGGTGTGGATGCCGACGGGATCGAAGTTTTCCATATTGCAAACGGTGATCGCGGTATCGTTATGATCGCGAATAACCTCGTACTCAATCTCCTTGTAGCCCTTGACGGACTTTTCGATCAGCACCTGATGCACAGGGCTCAAAGCAAACGCTTGTTTCCCGATTTTCAATAAATCAGCTTCACTGTCGGCAAAACCGCCTCCCGTGCCGCCGAGGGTGAACGCCGGGCGCATGACCACGGGGTAGCCGACCGCCGCGGCGGCTTGTTTTGCTTCTTCTAAGTCATATGTGATTTGAGACGGGATGACGGGCTCGCCGATGCGCTCGCACAGCTCCTTGAACAGCTCTCTGTCCTCGGCTTGCTCGATGCTTTCAGACGAGGTGCCGAGCAGCTCGACGCCGCATTCTTTCAGCACACCCTTGCGTTCGAGCTGCATCGCAAGATTCAGCCCTGTCTGACCGCCGATCCCCGGCAGGAGCGCGTCGGGGCGTTCCTTGCGAATGATCTTCGCAATATATTCGAGGGTCAGCGGCTCCATATATACCTTGTCGGCAATCGCAGGGTCGGTCATGATGGTCGCAGGGTTGGAGTTGCAGAGGATGACCTCGTAGCCTTCCTCCTTGAGCGCAAGACAAGACTGCGTACCCGCATAGTCGAACTCCGCTGCCTGACCGATGACGATGGGCCCCGAGCCGATGACCATAATGCGTCGGATGTCCTCTCTCTTAGGCATGGCGCTTTCCCTCCTTCATCAGGCTGATAAACTTGTCGAACAGATAGCCGCTGTCCTGCGGACCGGGCGCGGATTCGGGATGATACTGGACTCCGAAGACGCGGTCTCTCACGCTTTCCACACCCTCTACGGTGTTATCTAATAGGTTGAGATGTGTGACTTCAAGCGGCGTGTTTTTCAGGCTCTCGGCGTCCACCGCATAGGAATGGTTCTGCTAGGTGATCTCGATTTTGTCAGTTGTGAGATTTTTGATTGGATGATTGCCGCCGCGGTGACCGAATTTCAACTTGTAGATCTTTGCACCGTAGGACAGGGACAGGATCTGATGCCCCAGACAGATGCCGAAAACCGGAAACATACCGCGAAGCTGACGAACGGTATTGATTACCTCGCGAACGTCCTCAGGATTGCCGGGACCGTTGCTTAAAAATAAGCCGTCAGGATTCAGCGACCAAATCTTTTGGGCTGGTGTGTTCCACGGCACGACGGTGACACAACAGTTTCGTTTCACCAGAGAACGGATGATATTATCTTTCATCCCGCAGTCGACCGCTACGACATGATACGCGGCATGATCAGACGTGTATTCTGTCATATATTTTCGACTGACGCGGCTGACGGCGTCTGTCGGGAGAACGTGTTCTTTCAGCCTTTTTACTGCCTCATCAGTATTTTCAGATATATCCGTGATAATCGCGCGGCAGGAGCCGTAGTCGCGAATATTACGCACCAGCTTGCGGGTGTCGATCCCGCTGATACCGACGATATGATACTGTTGCATCACCTCTTCGAGCGTATTTACGCTCTGATAATTAGACGGTTCACTGTTGTATTCACGCACGATCATCGCGGCTATGGTCGGCGTCTTTGTTTCATAGTCCTCCGCCGTCATGCCGTAGTTGCCGATCAGCGAATACGCCATTACTACACCCTGATCGGTATAGGACGGATCGGATAATATCTCCTGATAGCCAACGGGCGAGGTGTTGAATACGATCTCAAAGACGCGCGCGTCATTGTCTCCAAATCCCTTACCAAAGTATTCTGAACCATCTTCCAGTATCAGTTTTTTATTTAATTCAAGTAGCTTCATCATCACACCTGTTTCTTTTCACTGATTTTGGTTTCAAATCGATTCTTCGCCGTATCGGATGGGATAACAGTCGGATAGTTTCCGTCAAAGCACGCTGTGCAAAAGCCTGTGTCCTCACCTGTTAACAGCCTGACATGATCGATATTAAGGTAACCGAGGGATGTCACACCGATCTCTTTTGCGATGTCGTCAACACTTAGGCGGTTGGCGATCAGAACTTCCGCGCTATCGATATCGGTTCCGTAGTAGCAAGGGCATTTGAATGGCGGTGCGCTGACGCGCATATGGATCTCCTTTGCGCCTGCGTTCCACAGCAGCCCGGCGATCCGTCGGCAGGTCGTGCCGCGCACGATGGAGTCGTCGATCAGTACTACGCGCTTGCCGTCTACCACATCGCGGATAGGATTGAGCTTGATCCCGACGCCCTGCGCGCGCTGACCCTGTTCGGGCGCGATAAAGGTGCGGGCGATGTACTTGTTCTTGGTAAAACCGATCGCGTAGGGGATCCCCAATTCCTGCGCATAGCCGATCGCCGCCTCGAGCCCCGAATCGGGCACGCCGATGACGATATCCGCATCGACAGAGTGCTCCTGTGCAAGAAACCGTCCCGCCATCCTGCGGCAGCGGCTGACAGATGCGCCGTCGATCACCGAATCGGGACGAGCAAAGTAGATGTATTCGAACACGCAGAAGCGTTTCGGACATATATGACAATGGCTTGTATCGAATCGGATACCGCCGCTGTCGACGACTGCGATCTCTCCGGGCAAAAGATCGCGCACAAGCCTTGCGCCGACGGCGTCCAGCGCACAGGACTCGGATGCAAATACGATCTTGCCGTCATCGGTCTCGCCGTAACACAGCGGTCGAAATCCGTGCGGATCGCGCGCGGCGATCAGCTTCTGCGGCGAGCTGATGACCAGCGAATACGCGCCCTCTATCATATCCATCGCCGCCGACACCGCCTTTTCAATCGAACCGTGACTCAGTCGTTCCTGCACGATCGTATAGGAGATAACTTCGGAATCGGTAGTGGTATGGAAGATCGCGCCCTGTTCCTCATAGCGCGTCCTCAGCGCATAAGAATTGGACAGATTGCCGTTGTGGCACAGCGCCATCCTACCCTTGTGATGGTTGACGATCAGTGGCTGGATGTTCTGCAGCAGTTTTGCGCCGGTGGTGGCATAGCGCACATGACCAACTGCAATATTCCCTTTGCCTAGTGAGCTCAGGTTGTCCGTGCTGAATACCTCGCTGATCAGTCCCTCGCCTTTTTGATAAGTGAACACGCCGTCGTCGTTGACGACGATTCCCGCGCTCTCCTGACCGCGGTGCTGTAAGGCAAACAGTGCATAATAGGTCATCGATGCAAGATCGTTTGTTTCTCTGCTGTATACACCGAACACACCGCACTCTTCATGGAAACTGCTCATGGAATCACTCCGCATTTAATTATTCAAAAGAAAAAGACAAAGCCGCCTTGGAATATCCAAGACGTCTTTGCTTTATTAAATGTATTATACCCCGATATATAAGGTTTGTCAAATAAAATACAGACTGTAATCCAGAAAATTGAATCACAGTCTGTATAACTTTAGGAATGTCAAACGGTAAGTAAAATGGCAAACATTATTTGAGAGTTATTATTCAATGTTGATGAAGGCTTTGGAAGGAGACTAAGCCTGTTAATCGTTTGACCCCTGAAGTCCTTTAGCTGCAAAGGGATTAATCGTCGCCCTGCAGGGCGTCGTAGCCTTCCTCGCCGGTACGAATCTTCACGACGTTCTCCACGTCGTAGACGAAAATCTTGCCGTCACCGATGTGACCGGTGTACAGGGCCTTCTTCGCGGTCTCGATGACGTCTCTGACAGGGATCGCAGAGACGACCATTTCAACCTGCATCTTAGGCAGCAGATTGGTTTCTACAGGAACACCGCGGTAATACTCGGGCTTGCCTTTTTGTGCACCGTAGCCCATGACATGGGTGACGGTCATGCCGGTAATGCCGAGCTTTGCCATAGCCCTCTTGAGCTTTTCGAAGCGGGCTTCCTTACAGATGATCTCGATCTTTGTGAACTTGCTGTCACCCTTTTCAAATGTGGGAACGGTCTTGACCTCGACCGCCTCGGCAACGGGGGTATCGCCGAGTACGACGGTGACGTCTTCACCGTAAACACTATAGTCCTCAGCAGTAGCCGCAAAGCCTGCGTAGGCTGACGGCAGACCGTGTTCGGTAATATCGAGACCCACGATCTCTTCCTCAGCGGAAGCGCGGAGTCCGACGGTCTTCTTGATGATCATAAAGGTAATGATCATCATAACCGCCGCATAAGCGGCAACAGAAACAAAGCCTAAGAGCTGGATGCCGAGCTGTGTAAAGTCGCCGGTATAGAACAGACCGGAAAGTCCCGCGGGAGCATCGGGATTAGCGAGCAGACCGACGGCAATGGTGCCCCAGATGCCGTTTGCCATATGTACGCCTACCGCGCCGACGGGGTCGTCAACATGGAACTTCATGTCGAGAACTTCGACGAAAACAACGACCAGGATACCGGATACGATACCGACGACGGTCGAACCGATCGCGTCGAGCGCGTCACAGCCTGCCGTGATGCCGACCAAGCCGGCAAGAGAAGCGTTCAGACACATCGAGACGTCGGGCTTGCCGTTCTTGATCCAGGTGAACGCCATCGTGACGCAGGTGGCGACCGCAGGAGCGATCGTGGTGGTCAGGAAGATAGAGGCGAGCTCGCTCGGCGTTGTCGCTGCCGCGCCGTTGAAGCCGTACCAGCCCAGCCACAGGATGAAGACGCCTAAGGCGCCGATGACGATATTATGACCCGGGAACGCGTTGACCTTGACGACCTTACCGTTCTCGTCACGCTCATATTTACCAAGACGGGGTCCTAAGATGACCGCGCCTACCAAAGCCGCTATACCGCCTACCATGTGGATTGCGCAGGAGCCTGCGTAGTCGTGAAAACCAAGCTGGGAAAGCCAGCCGCCGCCCCAGATCCAGTGCGCTTCAATGGGGTAGACAAACAGCGAGATAACGCCCGAATAGATACAGTAGGCTGAGAACTTAGTACGCTCTGCCATAGCTCCCGAAACGATAGTCGCGGTCGTGGCGCAGAAAACGAGGTTGAATACGAAGGTGGAAGCGGCGGTGAAATCGCCGTTCGCGGGGGATGCGATGAACTCCTTAAAGTGGGCGAACAGATCCATGTTAGGGATACCGATCAGGCCGAAGAGCGTATCCTCGCCCATCATGATGGTGTAGCCCAAGAGAGCGAACACCACCGTGCCGATACAGAAGTCCATCAGGTTCTTCATGATGATGTTGCCGGCGTTCTTCGCCCGGGTGAAGCCTGCCTCCACCATCGCAAAGCCTGCCTGCATCCAGAACACCAATGCGGCTCCTATCAGGAACCAAAATTCTACTGTCATTGTCATAACATATACCTCCCAAGTGTTAGATGTCATTGCGATGAGGGATGCAGTCCCAACGTGGCAATCCCCTTGTTGCTGATATCTTTATCAGAGGAGTTGCACCCCTCTTTGCGGTTTGCCAAAGCCCCTTTGGGGTTCGCAATGACTGCTTTACTAAAACGGCGTACCCGAAATGATCCAGAGTACGCCATTGTACACGATAATGATTCAATAAGTTTTATCTTACGCCGAAGAGCAGCTCGCCGTATGTCGGCAGCGGCCAGATCTTTGAATCAACAATCGCTTCTGCGTCGTCAGCGTACTCCCTAAGAGTATCCATCTGCGGCAAGATCTCATCTCGAACGAAATCTGCCTGCTCAATGATATTGTCGATGTGACTCAGATGATATGTTAAGCGCTCGAGGATACCTGCGTTGGCGCTCATCTCGTCGCACGCAGCCGAGAGCTTTTCAATATTAGCTGTCTCATACGCGCAGCTGATGTCGGGGGAGATCGCTTTCTTCATGGTGACGTTGGTCAGCAGCTTGGTCAGATAGGACTCGATGGCGGGCAGGATCTGCTTGCCGGTCATATCGACCATGGTCAGCGCCTCGATGTTGACCTGCTTGACGTAGTTTTCGAGCATGATCTCCAAGCGGCTCTCGAGCTCCGCCTCGGTAAAGACCTTGTGAGCGGTCAGCATCGCGACGTTCTTCTCGTCGAGCAGATGCGGCATCGCGTCGGCGGTGGTTCTCAGGTTGGACAGACCGCGCTTCTCGGCTTCTTCCAGCCATGCGTCATCGTAGCCGTTGCCGTTGAAGATGATGCGCTTATGCGCCTTGATGGTGTCGCGGATCAGGGTGTGTACGTCGTTCTCAAAGTTATCGGAGTTCTCCAGCACATCCGCGAACTGCTTCAAGGATTCCGCGACGGCTGAGTTGAGCATCATGTTGCAGCACGCGATGGAGTTGGAAGAACCCAACATACGGAACTCGAACTTATTGCCGGTGAAGGCAAAGGGCGAGGTACGGTTGCGGTCGGTGGTGTCGCGTCTGAACTGTGGCAGCACGTCAACGCCGAGCTTCATGTACTTTTTCTTTGCGCCCTCATATTCTGTTTCGTTCTCGATCGCATCGAGAACGCCGATGAGCTCGTCGCCGAGGAATATGGAGATAACAGCAGGAGGCGCTTCATTCGCGCCCAGACGGTGATCGTTTCCGGCGGTCGCAACGGATAATCTCAGCAGATCCTGATACTCGTCGACCGCCTTGATGACCGCGACGAGGAACAGAAGGAACTGGACGTTTTCATAGGGGGTCTCGCCGGGGGTGAGCAAATTGACGCCGGTATCGGTGCCGATCGACCAGTTGTTGTGCTTGCCGGAGCCGTTGACACCCTTGAAGGGCTTTTCGTGCAGCAGACATACCAAACCGTGCTTTGTTGCAACCTTCTGCATAATCTCCATCGTCAGCTGGTTGTTATCGGTTGCGATGTTTGTGGTGGTGTAGATGGGAGCCAGCTCATGCTGGGCAGGGGCGACCTCGTTGTGCTGGGTCTTGGCGAGGATGCCGAGCTTCCACAACTCATCGTTCAGATCCTCCATATAGGCGAGGACGCGTGGCTTGATGCTGCCAAAGTAGTGATCATCCAGCTCCTGACCCTTTGGGGGACAAGCTCCGAACAAGGTGCGTCCGGTGTAAATCAGATCCTTGCGCTTGGCGTACAGCTCCTTGGGGACGAGGAAATATTCCTGCTCGGGACCGACCGAGGTGACTACCTTCTTGACGTCCTCGTTGCCGAACAGCTTCAGTACACGCAGTGCTTGGATATTCAGCGCCTGCATCGAGCGCAGGAGCGGGGTTTTCTTATCCAGCGCGTCGGCGCCGTAGGACGCGAACGCGGTGGGGATACATAATGTCTTTCCTTTTATAAATGCGTAGGATGTCGGATCCCACGCAGTGTAGCCTCGCGCCTCAAAGGTCGCGCGCAAGCCGCCGGAGGGGAAGGATGACGCATCCGGCTCGCCTTTGATCAACTCTTTCCCGGAGAACTCCATGATAATCCTGCCGTCAAGGGACGGGGAGATAAAGCTGTCATGCTTCTCGGCGGTGATACCCGTCAGCGGTTGGAACCAGTGGGTGTAGTGGGTCGCGCCCTTTTCGATCGCCCAGTCTTTCATCGCAACAGCTACCGCGTTCGCAACAGTCAAACTCAGCTGTTCGCCGTCGTCGATCGTCTTGCGCAGCTTCTGATAAATCTTACCGTCCAGACGTTCTTTCATCAGCTTATCATCAAAAACCAGACAGCCGAAATAGTCTGCTACATTTTCCATAATACCTTCTCCTTTGATATAAAAATAGAAAAAGCGCCTTGAACTTTCGTTCAAGACGCCTTTGCTTTCTACACCGGTGATTATATCACCTTGTTAAAAAAATGTCAAGAAATAAAATAGTTTTTTCAAGTAAAAATGCTGCCTACACACTCAAACTTTCTTTTCGCAAATATACAGCCACTGACATTTACGGCAAAAATCTTTCAGTCTGCCGCTCTTGACGATCATTTCATTTGCCTGCTCGTACAGCTTGCTCCACAACAGCTCGTCGCCGATATGGCAACCTAGAACATTCATGACTCGGTCATCGATTGCCCTGACCTTATAATCTTTTGCACATATAACTCCCGCGTTATTCGGGCACGCTTCACAGATACAGTCGCAGCCGCCGGTGAGTGTGACAGTCGGGTCATCATGCTGTAACATGGTTATCACATCATTCATATGTCGGACAAAGTCCGGATCGTATCCGTATCCCTCAAAGAAACGGATACACAAGGCGTGGTGGGGTCTGAGTAACACACTCAAAGGGTAACGACCTTTGACAGACGATTGGACAGTACCATGGCGAGCACGATTTTCACCGCGTCGGGGATTAGGAACGGAACGACGCAAGTCATCAGCGTTTCAACGACGCCCCACTTCATGACGACCGTGAACCAAACGGTACCGAAAGCGTAGCAAACGAGTATGCCCAGTATCATCGCTATTGTTAAAGGCAGGGCCTTTCTCTCCCACTTATCAGCCGCAAAACCGACAATCAGCGCTGTCGCCAGAAAACCGATGATATATCCGCCGGTAGGGCCTGCCAGTATTCCAACGCCGCCTGACATTCCTGCGAACACCGGGACACCGACCGCGCCGAGCAGAATGTAGACAAAGACGCTGAGCGTCCCGCGCTTCCAACCGAGCATTGCCGCCGAACGGCAAAGGTCTGGAGAGTGACGGGTACCTCACCTACCGGTATGCTCAGGATCGAGCATACCGCGATCAAAGCGGCGAACATTGCGGTAACGACCATACTCTTCACCGAGAAGCGAGTGTTTTTGCTATCATGAGTTTTTGCAGACATACCTATACCTCTTTTTTCAAAGTTTTCATAATGGCAGTTCTTTACAATGATCAACAAAATCCTTCCAGACATTCATTATCGTTATGATCCTCGGACATGTACTCAATCTGGGTATCAACCTTCTGGGTGCATATGTACATACGAACCGTCTTCAGTTCGCTGAATTCTTCAGTAAATTTTATGATGCGGGTGGCAATGCATTCCATCCGTTCGCCACAGATAATAAATATATAAAGGTTAAGGAGGAACATTAATTATGACAGTAGGATTTGCATTAGCAGATGTTAATCCAGATGCTATAGAAATTGGAGTAGGAGAATGGAATGGTGGAATTGGTATTTCTCAATGGACTAGTGGAAGAAATACAAATATTCGTTCCTATGCAGAAAAACAAGG
>ONUI01000067.1 GCA_900320995.1 uncultured Eubacteriales bacterium | reverse complement strand
GGCATCTCCGGCGCGATCTGGCCGCTGTTCTTCACGGGCGTATACTATCTCGCGTTCTCCGGCATCCTCACCCTGCTGTTCGGCTGGGTCGAGAAGAAGCTGAGCTACTTTAAGGCGTAAGGAGGCATCGTTATGGCTATTCTGGAAGTAAAAAACATTTATAAGAGCTTCGGTCGTAACCATGTGCTCCGCGGTATCGACTTCAATCTGGAACAGGGCGAGGTGCTGTCCATCATCGGCTCCTCCGGTTCCGGCAAGACCACCCTGCTCAGATGTCTGAACTCACTCGAGTTCGCCGACGAGGGTCAGATCATCGTGAACGGTGAACCGATCTTTGACGCTTCGATCAATAAGCGTCCGTCCGAATCCGAGCTCAGACAAAAGCGTCTGCATTTCGGTCTGGTGTTCCAGAACTTCAATCTTTTCCCGCAGTACAACGTGCTCGAGAACGTCACTCTCGCGCCGAAGCTGCTGAACAAAGGCAGCAAGGAAGAGATCGAGCAGTATGCCCTCGAGCTGATCGAAAGCGTCGGCTTGCGTGACAAGGTCAACAGCTATCCCTGTGAGCTGTCGGGCGGTCAGCAGCAGCGTGTGGCAATTGCGAGAGCGCTTGCCATGAAGCCGAATATCCTCTGCTTTGACGAGCCGACCTCCGCGCTCGATCCGGAGCTGACCGGCGAGGTACTCAAGGTCATCCGCTCACTCGCCGAGAAGAAGATGACGATGATCATCGTCACCCATGAGATGGCGTTCGCGCATGATGTATCCGACCAGATCATCTTTATGGACGGCGGTGTGATCGCGGAGCGCGGTACTCCCGATATTCTGGATCATCCGAAGAGCGAGAGACTGCAGGCGTTCCTGACTTCGTTCTGATCTTTCCGGGAGAATATAATCACCATGATTTTGCGATCGATATGAAATATCGAGTGGTTATAAAAGACTAACTATTTTAGATGAAATGAGGTTACACAATGAAAAAGATTATTGCACTTGTACTGGCAGTTGCTATGATCGCTTCTGTCGCTATGCTCGCGGGCTGCGGCAACAGCAACAAGGACGGCGCTAAGGCTACCGAGGCTAAGGCTGCCAAGCTCACTATGGCTACCAACGCCGCTTTCCCTCCTTACGAGTTTAAGGAAGGCGAAGAGTTTGCCGGTATCGACGTAGATATCGCGAAGGCGATCGCCGATAAGCTCGGTATGCAGCTTGAGATCGTCGACATCGAGTTCGACTCCATCATCACCGGCGTTCAGACCGGCAAGTATGACATGGGTATGGCGGGTATGTCAGTTACAGACGAGAGAAAGCAGTCTGTCGATTTCTCCGACAGCTACGCGACCGGTATCCAGGCGGTCATCGTCAAGGAAGGCAGCGATATCAAGTCCGCTGACGATCTGCTCGCTGAGGGCACTTCCTACAAGGTTGGCGTACAGCTCTCCACCACCGGCGACATCTACATCGGCGACGATTACGCCAAGGCGAACAAGGACGAATCCCTGATCACCCGCTTCCAGACCGGTAACGACGCTGTTTCCGCGCTGGCTTCCGGTAAGATCGACGCGGTCGTTATCGACAACGAGCCCGCTAAGAGCTATGTCGCGGCAACTCAGGGTCTGCAGATCCTCGACAGCAAGTATGCGGAAGAGGACTACGCGATCTGCTTTGCCAAGAACAACACCGAGCTCAAGGACAAGGTCAACGGCGCGCTGAAGGAACTGATCGCTGACGGTACCGTCAAGGGCATCGTCGACAAGTACATCAAGGCGAACTGATAATATTTTGAACCGACTCAGGGCGGAATCCTCCGCCCTGTTTCTGTGTATATGGTAGGATAAGAATGAGAAAGAAAAGATTTGTTGTACCGTCGATTTGTTTCGCGGTCGTATTAAGCGCCACCGCACTGTTCGGCATTTCGGCAAGCGCCGCCCAGACGGCGTCCGAGAGCGCCGGCGGTTCCTGGTGGGATGACGTCAAGGCGCAGTTCATACTGAATTTCGTTGAAAAGGATCGATGGAGGTCCCTGCTCGAGGGTTTGGGCAACACCCTGAAGATCACGCTGTTCGCGGCGCTGCTGGGTGTTGTGATCGGTATCATCATTGCCGCGATCCGCACCACCTTTGATAATAACAAAGAGAATATGAAGCACAGTAAGAGTTTCGGCTACTATGTACTGGGCTTTTTCAACGCGATCTGTAAAGTGTATCTGACCATCATCCGCGGTACACCTGTTGTTGTACAGCTGTTGATCATCTACTTCATCATCTTCGCGTCATCCACCAAGGATATTTTGATCGCGTCGCTGGCGTTCGGTATCAACTCCGGCGCCTATGTCGCCGAGATCCTGCGCGGCGGCATCATGTCCATCGACAAGGGACAGTTCGAGGCGGGACGGTCACTGGGCTTCAACTATGTGCAGACGATGGTGTATATCATCATCCCGCAGGTGTTGAAGAATGTACTGCCCACCCTGCTCAACGAGTTTATCGCGCTTTTGAAGGAGACCTCCGTGGCGGGTTATGTCGGCGTCGTCGACCTCACCCGTGCCGGTAACGCGATCCGCGGCGCGACCTTCTCGGCATTTATGCCGCTGATCGCCGTAGCGCTGATCTATCTGGCGATCGTTATGCTGCTGACATGGCTCGTCGGCATTATCGAGAGGAGGCTGCGCAAGAATGAGCGATAAACAGAATGTTTTGATCGAGGTCAAGGACTTAAAGAAGCATTTTCGCGAGGGTACGATCCACGCGCTGGACGGCGTGAGCATGGATATCAGCCGCGGCGAGGTCATCGTCATCGTCGGCCCCTCCGGCTCGGGCAAATCCACCTTTCTGCGTTCGCTGAACCTGTTGGAGCTGCCTACCTCCGGCGAGATCATTTTTGACGGCGTGGATATCAACGCGCCGCATGTCAATATCAACAAGCACCGCCAGAAGATGGGTATGGTGTTCCAGCACTTCAACCTCTTCCCGAATATGACGGTCCTGCGCAATATGACACTTGGCCCGCGTAAGCTGCTGCATCGATCCAGGAAAGAGGCAGAGGAGAAGGCGTGCGAGCTGCTCGAGCGCGTCGGACTTGCCGACAGAGCGGACGCTTATCCCTCTCAGCTGTCCGGCGGACAGAAGCAGCGTATTGCCATCGTGCGCGCGCTGTGCATGGAGCCCGAGGTGATGCTCTTTGACGAGCCTACCTCCGCGCTCGATCCCGAGATGGTCGGCGAGGTTCTGGACGTCATGAAGGAGCTGGCTAAGGCGGGCTCGACGATGGTGGTCGTCACCCACGAGATGGGCTTTGCCCGCGAGGTCGGATCCCGCGTTGTCTTTATGGACAGCGGCAAGATCGTCGAAGAGGGCACGCCCGAAGAGATTTTCGATCACCCGCAAAGCGATCGCCTCAAGAGTTTCCTGGCGAAAGTTCTGTAAAAGAATAATAAAACAACTGAACCCACGGGAGACCGTGGGTTTTCTTTTGAAAGAAGGCGATCGTGCTGTTGTATCTTCGTTCTCTCCGTGATCCCGCCAATCTCGCACTTGATTTATTTTTTCGCTTATGATATACTCTAATATGCTTATGTAACTGCTTATATTTTTTGGAGATAGATATTCATGGATGAATTCAAGAAGGTCGTAGCTGAGAACATCACCCGTCTGCGCACCTCAATGAACCTGACACAGGCTCAGCTCGGTGAGATGCTCAACTATTCGGATAAGAGCATTTCCAAATGGGAGCGCGGCGAGTCGATCCCGGATGTGTTTGTGCTCAAAAAGATCGCCGACCTCGGCGGCGTCACGGTCGATTATCTCATCACCCCTCATTCGGATGATGAAGAGATCAAACCCGAAAAGAATACCGGCCGCCGATACAGCCGCCGCTTTATTACGCTGACGGTTCTGGCGGGTATCTGGGCGCTGGCGGTACTGCTGTTCGTGATCCTTTGGATCGCGGGTTACGTCAACTGGCTGATCTTCATATACGCGATCCCGGTCTCGCTGATCACGCTGTTGGTGCTCAACTCCGTATGGGGCGACCGCTCGTGGAACCTGTACATTATCTCGGGCTTGGTATGGGGCATCATCTGCTCGGTATACCTGACCGCGCTTCAATACAACTGGTGGCAGTTGTTTTTGCTGGGTATCCCGGCGCAGATCATTATCATTTTTGCCTTCTCGATCAAGAAGAAGCCAAAAAAGAATTAAGGCAAGCCGCACATCAGGATGACGCGACATTACCTTGACCCCGCTTTTAACCTTGTTTCTACTGTGAGTAGAGTGCTTTTTAGGGCGCTCTACTCCTTTCTTTTTGCCCGTAGAATGAAAAAAGATCAACAGTAGATGATCAATACAGTCGAATAGATTGCAATTTGATTTGGATGGGATAAAATGGTAGTTGTAAGAACATGCCGTCCGGCAAACAGGGATTATGATGCTGATACGTAATACTGATCTCCAATCATCAGTATAAAAGCGCAGACAGCTTTTGCGTTCTGTTTTCTATCAGGGATCAATATGAGATGCGCCGCCGGGGCAACAGCAAATTTTTCACACGGCAATGGCTCTCTGCCGTATTCAGGCAACCGGGAAACGACCGCATCCTGTCGATCTCTGCTGTCTGTCCGAGTCAAAAGGAGTGTTTGTTATGAGCTATATCATCAGTACTTGTACCACCGCCGATATGACAAAGGAGATGTTCGACAAGCTCGGTATCCGCTATATCGGTTTTCACTTCATCGTTGACGGTAGATCGTATACCGACGACCTGTATGAAAGCATGAGCGCCAAGGAATTCTACGGTCATATCCATAACGGCGCCGAGACCTCCACCTCTCAGGTGTCGGTCGGCGAGTATGTCGACTACTTCCGAGAGTTGTTGAGCGAGGGTAAGGATATCCTGCACGCGTGTCTGTCGTCGGGTATCTCGAACACCGTACAGAGCGCCAATGCCGCGGCGGATATGCTGCGTTCGGAGTTCCCGGAACGCAAGATCTATATCGTCGATTCACTGTGCGCTTCTTCGGGCGCGGGTATGTATATGACTCTGCTCGCTCAAAAACGCGACGAGGGCATGGACATCGACGCGCTGTATCAGTGGGCGCTGGATCATCAGCAAACGATACAGCACTGGTTCTGCTCCACCGACCTGACCTATTACATCAAAGGCGGTCGTGTGTCTAAGATCAGCGGCGTGCTGGGCGGCATTTTTGAGATCTGTCCGCTGCTGTGCGTCAGCCCCGAGGGTAAGCTCAAGCCCATCGCGAAGATCAGAACCAAGAAGAAGGTACTGACCGCGCTGGTCGATAAGATGGAACAGCACGCGCTGGGCGGCAAAGAGTACGGCGGCTTGTGCTATATTTCTCAGTCGGATTGTCTGGAGGACGCGATCTCCGTGCGCGAGCAGGTGATGACGCGCTTCAAGAACGTCAAACAGGTTCCGATCTTCGATATCGGTACTACCATCGGCTGTCACACCGGCACCGGTACCGTCGCACTGTTCTTTGTCGGAGATGAAGAAAGAGAGGACGAGTGATGAACGCTGTCCATACGATGACCGGCGGCGATATCGCGACAAAAAAGAGGAAGCTGAAAACACAGCTTCCCGATTATACGCGCGGTGAAGAGATCTGCAACACCGTGACCCATGCCATCGGCGCGGTATTTGCCGTAGCGGCGATCCCGCTGCTGGTCGTGATGGCAGCGATGCACCGGAATCCGTGGGCGATCGTATCGGGCGCGATCTACGGCACGACGCTGTTGATCATGTTCACGGTATCCAGCGTCTATCACGGGCTGCCTGTCGGCAACGCCAAACGCGTGATGCGGATCATCGACCACTGCGATATCTATTTTTTGATCGCGGGCACCTACACGCCGATCCTGCTCGTGGGCATCCGTCCGCTGAATCCGGCGCTGGCATGGTCGATCTTCGGTGTGGAATGGGCGCTGACCGCCATCGCCGTGACGCTGAACGCGATCGACCTCAAGCGCTTTGAAAAGGTGTCCATGGTGTGCTACATCGGCATGGGATGGTGCGTGATCGCCGTTCTGAAGCTGACGATCGACGCGATGACGATGCCCGGATTTCTCCTGCTGCTGGCGGGCGGTATCGCGTATACCATCGGCGCCGTACTGTACGGTATCGGCAAGAAGGTGCGCTATATGCACTCGGTGTTCCATGTGCTCGTACTGGCCGGCAGTGTATTGCAGTTTTTGGCGATCCTGCTGTATGTGATGTAAGAACAATCAAATCAAATAAGCTCCCTTGACGATATTGTTTCGTGTCAGGGGAGCTTTGTCATATCCGCTCTTTTTCTTTCATAGGATTAGTATGAAAACAGAGGATGTGATGAAGATGCTGATCAGAGCCGTATCGTTTGTGACGGCGTTTTTACTGTTGGCGTGTACGATCACCGCGATCTCCGCCGCGATGTATGAGGCGCCCGAACAGGACATTGAGGAAACGATCGCCGCGACGGAGCTGCCGACGCCGACAGACAGCTTTCCCTTACCGAAGGAAAAGAAACTCCCCGAGGTGCGCGAGCATCCGCAAAGGGAGGATGGGTACACGCCGAGGCTGACGTCGCCCGACGCGGACAATGCGCGGTATTATTCGGGAGAGAATCCGTTCTATGCCGCCGGCTACGGTATGCCGAACTGCACCTGCTACGCATGGGGAAGGGCGTATGAGATCAGCGGTGAGCGTCCCGAGCTGTCGCCCTATGACGCGTGTACCTGGTATGACTACAACGCCGAGAATCATATCTACGATTACGGCGATGAACCGCAGCAGGGCGCGATCGCGTGCTGGGCGTATGCCGACGGAGGTCCGGGGCACGTGGCGGTCGTTGAACAGGTGGACGGAGATTCGGTGCTGCTGTCTAATTCCGCCTACAGCGGCGCGGAATTTTATATGGATACCGTACCCGCCGACGATCCTTCGGCAGGGAGAGAGAACTGGATCTTTCAGGGATATATTTATCCCTCTTCTCGGTAAATGAACGTATAAGTATAAGAAAAACCGGAACTGCGTATGTGCGGTTCCGGTTTTTGATGTTGTTTGGATGGATCAGCCCGTATGAGCCAGTCGACGCTGCATTTGTGTTGTGTCGAGGATCTCTACCGTGCCGTTGTTGTCGATATCGGCAAAGCGAAGCTGTTCTTCATTGAGCTGTCGTAAATGAGCGAAATAGCGCTGGGTGAGTGTGATGTCCATGACGGTGAATTCACCGTCGCGGTCGACGTCGCCTACCTTTTCGTCATTGGTGCAGAGCGCCTTGATGACAAAGGTGCCGCCGATGGAATCGTCGAGCTTCGTCTGATAAAAGGTCATGATATCCATCGCCGATGCGGTATAGCCGATCAGGTAGCTCTGACCGTATTCGGATTCGGGCTTAAACAGATAATTGCCGCCTACGGTAAGCCATTCGTCAACGCCGATCTTAATGTCGGTTTTGCCGTTCTTTTCAATCGTGACGCCGATCGCGCCCTTTGTTTTCGGCGCGTCAAAGCCGTATACCTTGGCGCTCGTATAGCCCTGATGCTCGATGGTGCCCTGCGCGAGCAGCGTCCACTGATCGGGAGTGACGACCGGAGCGCCGTTAGCATCGACGGGCATATAGTAGACGGAGTATTTTGAGCCCTCGGAGGTGGATTCAAACACGACCTTGTCGATGTTGTGATAGCCGTCCGAAAAGTCAAATACATTCGCGTAGGTCATCTTGTTCTGATTGGGACGCGCCTGCTGAATGTAATCAAATTCATAGGTCGCGCCGAAGCTCTCGTTCTGTTGGATCTTTGTGTTAGCGTTGATCGGAGAGGCTGAGCTGATCGAGTAGCTCGGACCGAAGCGGGAATCAAAGAGATACAGATCCTCGTAGGAGATCCGGAAATAACCGTTGTCGCCCCATGAGGTTCCCCAGCTGTTTTTGCACACCCATGCGCCGGGGGAGGAGGGCTGATGTCCGCTGACAAAGTTGCTGACTTCGTAGTTGTCGTCCCAGCCGACGATCTCGATCGCGTGACCGTTGAGCTGAGCAGTCGTCAGTCCGGGTAAATCGCAATAATAGGCGTCGCGCTTGAGATAGCTGCCGTTATAATGGAAATTTCCGATGACGCCGCCGTATTGATAGATCGCGGTCTTGATGGTGTCGCGGTCATTTCCGTCGAGATAGATGACGGAGTCCGCCTTTACTTTCGTCAAACAGAGTGTTGTCGATACAGCCGAAGGAAGTCAGGTACCCCATCGCGACGTAGGGATAACCCGCATCCGAATAGGTGCGCTGCCAGCCCTTCCCGTTATTCCGCGAGGTGCCCCAGTAGTTCATGTGCATGGTCGAAAGATGGAACGCCTGCCGGTTGTTTTTGAGGAAAAAGGATTCTAAGGTGGCGGTGGAGCTGTACGCCCAGCAGGTGTTATATTGCTGTTGGCGTACCGGAGTGGTGTAGCCGCGTTCCGCCGAGTTGTACGCGGTCGGAAGCGTTTCTTCCGGCTCCAGTGTGCCGCCGACCTCGGCGTAATCCGCGGCGACGATCGCGGATTCAATCTGCGCGCCTGTTTCGGCTGTGTCGATCCGCGCCGCGGAAGCGGCAAGGGTCGTTGAGCCGATCATCGCGGCGGTCAGCAGTATGGTGATCAGTTTACGCATCATGTCCATACCTCCGTTCGGTATATTGTATCAATCATAATATAGCATAAATAGGATGGAACGCAGGACCGACCTTGCCGTAGAGGAGCGCGAGCTGCTCGGCGAGGATATCAAAGGGATCGAATATACCTCGGAGAAGGTCGAAGGACTGCCGATCGAACGGCTTCGGATCTTGACCAAACGCGCCGCCCAACTGCTCAAAAAGCCGATGGGACATTATGTGACGGTCGAGCTGCCGCCGCTGACGGACAGCATACGCGACACCGACAGCCGTGTGCGGGCGCTGTCCGAGGAGATCCGCCGATTACTGCCCGTGAACGGTCTGGTGCTGGTGGCGGGACTGGGCAATGTAGAGATCACGCCCGACGCGCTGGGACCGAAGGCGGCGTCCAAGGTGCTCGCGACGCGCCATATCCGTGGTGAGGTCGCGCGGTCGACCGGTTTGGACAGGCTCAGAGCGGTCGCGGTGGTCAACACCGGCGTGACCGGTCAGACGGGGATCGAAACGGGAGAGTTATTGCAGGGCGTCATCAAAAACATCCGACCCTCCGCCATGATCGCGGTGGACGCGCTCGCGTCACGGCGGCTCGAACGCCTCGGGTGTACGTTGCAGATCTCCGATACCGGTATCTCGCCCGGCGCGGGCGTCGGCAATCGCCGGGTGCGGATCGATTCCGATACGATGGGGATCCCCGTGATCGCCATCGGCGTGCCTACGGTCGTGGACGCGGTGACCCTCGCGTTCGATCTGTTGGAGATCGATGATGAAAAGGAGAGTGTGGAGCTCTCCCGCAGTGTATCGCCGCAGGGCAGGAGTATGGTGGTCACCCCCAAAGAGGTGGATCTGCTGATCGACCGCGCTGCGCATCTGATCTCGCTGTCGGTGAACATGGCGCTGCAAACGGACATCGATACCGAGGATCTATTGGATCTTCTGTAGCATGATATAAACAGTCATTGCGAGGAGCAGACGCGCGCGTCGGTGACGCGGCAATCTCAACCTTATTCTCTTCTGATAGTCATATCTCGTCCACAGATCGCATATACTATATCACTTAGTATAAAAGGTGAGAGAATGAAGAAACGACATTGGAAGATGACGGTGACGGCGTCGGCATTGGCTTTGGTGATGGCAGTGAGCCTGAGTATGGTGGTATACCGTGTGCGATCCTGTATCGCGCTCGAGGATGAAGCGGCGCTTTTGTCGGGAAAGCTGAGCTTTGTCAACGGCGAGTTGAGCGCCGACAGTACGACCGCAACCGCGGATGAGGCGCCGACGCAACCGCCTGTGATAAGACCCCTTGCCGAAACGCCGACCGACACCGAGCAGGTCAAAGAGAAGCCGCAGGATACGCCCCACAGCGGCACGACCTATCCCGTCAAAGAGATCCGGGTCAGCAACGGTAATATGAGCTATGATAATTTTACCATCCGCAACACTACGGATTATGACCTCGATGTAGAATCCCTGCTGTCGGAGGAATTGCCTTTTGCCCTTGAGGATAACCACGAGGTGCAGGTGCTGGTCTACCACACCCATACCTGTGAGCGTTATCTGACCGAGGATAACGGCGAGTATTACGAGGACTATTATCCGCGCTCTACCGACGGCGATCTGGGCGTTGTCGCGGTAGGGGAGAGGCTCGTCGAAACGCTGAAGAAAAACGGGATCGGCGCTGTCCATGACACCACCCTCCATGACTATCCCTCCTATGAGGGCTCGTATGCCCGCTCGTGGGAAACGATCTCGGCATATAAGGAAAAGTATCCGTCGATCAAGGTCACCATCGACCTGCACCGCGACGCGATGACCACCGACGACGGCACCAAGTATAAGCCGACATTTGAAGTTGACGGCGATAAGGCGGCGCAGATCATGATCATGGCGGGGTACGATACCGAAGGTGGCTTTGATTTCTGGCATGATAATCTGATCTTCGCCATGCAGCTGCAAAAGAAGTGCGAGGATCATTATCCCGGCATGACCCGACCGCTGAACTTCGGCGAGTATACTTATAACATGAATTTCAACAACGGCTCCCTGCTGATCGAGGTGGGCACCGACGCGAATACCGTCGATGAAGCCTGCCGCAGCGGCGGATATCTGGCGCAGGCGTTGTCAGAGCTGTTGAAACGGTGAAATCACATATGCGAAAGCGTGACAAAACCGCGTATATTTCGCACGCGGAATGATTCTTTATTCATTGTCAAAAGAAAAGTGGATTCGATGTCGCCGGTGATTAGGCATAATGTCGAATTCACTGCCCCGGTCTTGAAAAAAGATCGGGGCTTTGTTATAATATGCACGTTGAAATAGACACATTTTT
>ONUI01000034.1 GCA_900320995.1 uncultured Eubacteriales bacterium | reverse complement strand
TTCTGCTCCACGGTATCCATGTTGGAATAATCGCAGGCGTTGACGGACTTCATCAGCGCGACCATACGCTCGTTGATCTGGCTGTTGAGGGTATCGATACCGACGTTGGTCGAGTTGTTGACCGCGTTGAGCGATTTCAGGTATTCGATCCGCTGATCCAGCTCTTTGATCTGCTGGACAGAGGATACGTCCTCCTGAGAGTTATAGGCGGTCGCGACGACACCGTCAGAGGTGACCTTGTCGCCGTCGCTGACGTTGTATACCATCACGCCCGACGCGTCGGAGGTGAGATACTCTTCGTTTCTGACCACCAGACACTTTGACTCGATGATATCGTACGCCTTTGATTTAAAGACTGTCTCGGTCACGATATTGTTGTTGCCGAGGAAGTTGGTTGTAATAAACAGGAACACGATATAGACCAGTACCAACGTGATTCCCACACCGATCAGGATCCTTTTGGTCAGCTTTGACCGATTGGACGGTGTTTTGGATGTTGACTTACTCATAATGAAATTCCTTTGTAATCATATCTGTTGCTTCGCTGAGGATCTCATCGAAGCTCAGCTCGTCGATGTTGAACCAGCGGATCGACTCGTCGCGCTTGAACCACGTCATCTGACGCTTGGCGTAACGGCGCGTCGCGCGCTTTAAGTTTGCGACACAGATGTCGAGGCTGAGTTCTCCGCTGAGATACGGCAGAAGCTCTTTGTAGCCGATCGCCGCGGAGGCGGTATCGCCGGACTGCTGCTGATAGAATCGCCGCGCTTCTTCCAAAAGCCCGTTCTCCATCATCAGATCGACTCGGCGGTTGATGCGCTCATAGAGAATCTCTCTGTCGCGGGCGGTCAGCCCGATCTTGATCGCCTGATAAGGGGAGCCGCTGCCCGCTTGCTTTTCGTTGAGCTGTGTCTGGGTCATGCCGGTGGAAAGGTAGACCTCGATACAGCGGATCAGGCGCTTGGGGTTGCGTCCGACGCTGAGTCGTTCGGCGGAGGCGGGGTCGAAGGAACGGATGTACTCCAGCGTTTTGTCAACGCCCTTTCCCTCCACGTCGGCGGTGATGGACGCGCGCAGGACGGGATCGGCCTCGGTTTCTTCAAACTGCATATCCCCCAGCAGCGCGTCGACATACAGCCCTGTGCCGCCGGTGACGATCGGCAGGTTGCCTCTGTCGTCGATATCGGTGACGGCGTTTTTTGCCAGCTCGCAGAAGCGTGCCACGGAAAATTCCTCACAGGGATCCAGAAAGTCCATCAGATGGTGCGGGACGCCCTGCTTTTCCTCCTCGGTAGGCTTCGCGGTGGCGATATCCATGGTTTTGTAGATCTGCATCGAATCGGCGGAGATGATCTCTCCGGAAAAACGCTTTGCCAACTCGACGGATAAGGCGGTTTTGCCGGACGCGGTAGGTCCGATGACCGCTACGATATTTTGCATGATCATTCCACCCTGCCGAACATTCGCTCCAGCTCATGTTTTTTGAGCACGATGCACACGGGTCTGCCGTGGGGACAATGGCGGATATCCTCGTCCTCCACCTGCTTTGCGAGCGCGATCAGCTCCTGCTCGGTGCTGTTGTTGCCGCCCTTGATCGCGGCGCGGCATGAGACGTTGGCATAGATCCACTCCATCTTCTCGGAACGGATCTCCTTTTGATGGTTAGAGAGATATCCCGCCATCTCGATCACGGACGGCTCGATATCCTCAAGCGGCAAATACTGCGGCGCGGAGCGTACAATGATACTGCCGCTGCCGAAATCATCGATGTCAAAGCCCGCCTCACGGAATACGTCGAGGTGTTCGATGACAGCGTTATAATCAATCTTGTTGAGGGTAACGGTGATGGGGGTGAGCAACAGCTGGCTGTAACCGCTGCCCTTCTCTTTTTTCAGCTTCTCGAAAATGATCCGCTCATGCGCGGCGTGCTTGTCGATGAGCAGCAGCTCGCGGGGATTCTTTTCGATGATGACATAGGTTTTGAACGCCTCGCCGATGTAGCGGTAGGCATTGTCGTCCACCTCGATCAGGGGTTGGGGTTCCTCGATCGGTTCCTCAGGAACTTCCGCGGCCGATTGATCGGCGGGAGGATCAAGACCCTCCCCTACAGGCGCGGTCTGTTCCGGCTCAGGGTCGGGAGCAATCGGCTCCTGCGCGTTTTCGGCGCGTTTTTCTTCGATATCCCGACGATATTGTTCTTCGACAGGTGACGCGGCGTCGGCGACCTTAGGATTCAGGTTTAGCTTGGGCGCGCTGACCTCGGGCTCGTCGAGCATTTCGAATAAAGCGTCCGATCGCTTTTCTTCACGCTTGGTATCCAATCTGTTATTGACCGCTTTGGCGGGAGGAGCAAATCCCTCCCCTGCATTCACTTTCGGAGCCGTATTCCGCGCGGGCTGTTCGTCGCGCTCACGGAACACCTTTTGCGCCAGTTCAAAGGGATTGACGCGCTTGATCGGTTTTGTCGTATCGTTGCCGAGGTGTGCCTCGACGCGCTTTTCGGAATTCATCAAAGCGGTTTTGACCGCGTGATAGACCGCGTCGAACACAGGACGTTCGTTGACGAAGCGCACCTCTAATTTGGTGGGATGGACGTTGACGTCCACCGCGTTGAAGGACATATCGAGGTTGAGCACGCAGGACGGGAACTTGCCGACCATGACAGTGCCCTTGCACGCCTCGCTGATCGCCGCCATCGCGGTCTTACAGATCACGAAGCGGTGATTGATAAAGAAGTTCTGCATATTGCGGTTGGGGCGGGCGTTTTCGGGACTGCTGATAAAGCCCGTGACATGTACGCCGCCGAGGGTGTAATCCACGGGGATCAGCTTGCGGGTGAAATCCCTGCCATAGACGGCGTAGATCGCCGAGAGCAGCTTGCCGTCGCCCGCGGTACGCAGGACATTTTTGGAATCCTTGATATAGGTAAGCGCGATCTCGGGGTGAGACAGCGCGATCTTGTCGATCACATTGGATACGGCGTTGCCCTCCGCCATATCGGTTTTGAGGAACTTCATGCGGGCGGGCACATTGTAAAAGAGGTCACGGATGATGAAGGTGGTGCCGTCGGGACAGCCCGCGTCTTCAAAGAGCACCTCTTCCCCGCCCTCGATCAGATAGCGGGTGCCGATCTCTTCCTCACGCGCCTTGGTGATCAGCTCGAGGTGAGATACGGAGGCAACGCTGGCGAGCGCTTCACCGCGGAAGCCGAGGGTCGCGATCGCGTCGAGGTCATCCTCTTCCTTTACCTTGGAGGTCGCATGACGGATAAACGCGGGACGGATATCCTCCTTGAGGATGCCGCAGCCGTTGTCGGAGACACGCATAAAGGTGACGCCGCCGTTTTTGATCTCGACGGTGATGGCGGTCGCGCCGGCGTCGATGGAATTCTCGACGAGTTCCTTGATAACGGAAGAAGGGCGCTCGACGACCTCGCCCGCCGCGATCAACTCCGCGACGTGCTTATCGAGTACGTTTATCTTTCCCATATGATGACCTCCTTTCGTCGGTTAATGAATACTGAAAATTGAAAACTGAAAAATGAATAATATCGGTTGAAATTGCCACATCGTCGTCACTCGCCGTACTCGGTAGGCATATCCGGTTGGTATGCCTTGACCTCATGTGGCGGCTCCTCCTCTCCCCAAAAAGCGGGGCTTTTCGGGGACCCCATATGGAGCTTCGCAATGATGATTTGTATGCTGTCATCATGAAGATCAGCACCCTTCGCAATGACGATTTGTATATGTGAGATCGAGTCTTGATCGATCCCTATCAAACAACCACAATAGAATTGTTTGAGCGAAGCGAGTGACCGGCACCATTCACCGTTCACCATTCACCTATTCTGCCATTCACCTATTCCGCCATACCTTTCAGTTCATACAGCAGATTCATCGCCTCGATGGGCGTTAAGGTGTTGACATCTACCGCGCGGAGCTTTCTGAGGATCATGCTGTCGGTGTCGGGCATGAGGCTGAGCTGCATGCTGTCCTCCTGCGCGGGCGCTTCGTGCTGAATATGTTCCTGCGGAGCGGATGAATTGAGCTCTGATAAGATCTCTTTGGCTCGTTCGATGATGCTGTCGGGCAGGCCGGCTAGTTTAGCGACCTCGACGCCGTAGCTTTCATCGGCGCCGCCGGGTACGATACGGCGCAAAAAGGTGATCTCGTCACCGCGTTTTTTGACGGCGATGTTATAGTTCTTGACGCCGTCGAGCAGCTCCTCCATCACCGTGAGCTCATGGTAATGGGTCGCGAACAGGGCGCGTGCGCCGAGCTTCTTTTTATCGGCGACGAATTCCAGTACCGCGCGCGCGATACTCATGCCGTCGTAGGTAGAGGTGCCTCTGCCGATCTCGTCGAGGATCAACAGGCTCTTGGAAGTCGCGTGAGAAACGATGTTGGCGACCTCGTTCATCTCCACCATAAAGGTCGACTGACCCGAGGCGAGATCATCGGAAGCGCCGACGCGCGTAAAGATCGCGTCGACAAGACCGATCTCGGCATAGGACGCGGGCACAAAGCTGCCCATCTGCGCCATCAGCACGATCAGCGCGACCTGGCGCATATAGGTCGATTTACCCGCCATATTGGGGCCGGTGATGATTGCGATACGGTTGTCGATATTATCGAGCAGGACGTCATTCGGGACGAACATCGCGTTGCTGAGCAGCGCCTCCACGACGGGATGGCGGCTGTCCTTGAGACGGATGACCGAGTTCTGTGTGACGTCGGGACGGGTATAGCGGTTGTCCGCCGCCACATTGGCGAGCGATACCAGTACATCCAGCGCGGCGATCGCCTTGGCGGTGCGTTCGATGCGGTCGAGGTTGAGCGCAATCTGCTCGCGCACATCGTTGAACAGCTCATACTCGATGGCGACCGACCGCTCCTTTGCGCCGAGGATCCGGCTCTCGATCTCTTTGAGCTCGGGTGTGATATAGCGCTCGCAGTTGGTCAAGGTCTGTTTGCGGATGTAGTGTTCGGGCACCAGATTCTTGTAGGAATTGGTGACCTCGATATAGTAGCCGAAGACGCGGTTATAGCCGACCTTCAGCTTGGGGATCCCTGTCTGCTCCTTTTGCTCCGCTTCGATGCGGGCGAGCAGAGAGGTGGAGTCGTTCATGTCATGTTTAAGCTCGTCCAGCGGCGCGGAGTAGCCCTCTTTGATCAAGCCGCCTTCACGCACCGAAAAGGGCGGATCCTCTACGATCGCCTCATCGATCAGCGCGCGCATATCGTCGAGCGGATCGATATCGCGGTACAGCTCATGCAGGAGCTTGGATTTGAAGGGCTCAAGGGTCGCTTTGAGCGCGGGCAGGTTGGTCAGCGCCTGACACAGCGAGCGCAGTTCTCGCGCGTTGGCGGAGCCGTAGACGATCTTGGTCATCAAACGCTCGATATCAAAGATACCGGTGAGGTTCGCCGTCAGCTCCAAGCGATTGACGGTGTCGTTCACCAGCTCCTCGACGGCGTTCTGGCGCTTTAGGATCGTCGTGATATTCATCAGAGGATGCTCGACCCAGAACTTCATCAGGCGCTTGCCCATGGCGGTCTTGGTCTTATCGAGCACCCAGAGGAGTGAATGTTTCTTCTCCTTCGCGATCATGGTGCGGGTGAGCTCCAGATTGCGGCGGGTGTTGAAATCGAGCTTCATGTATTGGTCTTCGGCGTAGAGCTCGATGGTGTCGATACGCTCGAGACCCGTTTTTTGTGTATCTTTCAGATAGGACATCAGTACGCCGAGCGCGATGATCAGCTCATTCGAGTCGGCGATCTTGTCCATATTCTCTTTACTGAAATGCTGTTCGAGCAAAGCGGTACATTCGAGCAGTCCGCAGCGGCTTTCATCGGGATGAGATACCGCGGCGTTGGGGAGCTTTTCTTTGATGAACAGGTGCAGCACCTTGTTCTGCGCGAGCTTGCCGGAGATCAACAGCTCCTTGGGGTTATAGGAAGTGATCTGATCCTTGAGCTGAGAAAAGCTGTGGTCGCTCTTGAATCGGGATACGAACAGCTGACCGGTGGAGATATCGCAGAACACGACGCCGGTATAGCGCTTATCCGCGTACAGTGAGCAGATGTAGTTGTTCTCGCTCTCATCGAGCATGGAGGATTCCATGACGGTGCCGGGTGTGATGACGCGGATGATATCGCGCTTGACAAGTCCCTTGGTGGCTTTGGGATCCTCTGTCTGCTCGCAGATTGCGACCTTGTAGCCCTTTTCGACCAGTCGGGCGATGTAGCTCTCGGCGGAATGGAAGGGTACGCCGCACATCGGCGCGCGCTCCTCCTGTCCGCAGTCTCGGCCGGTGAGGGTGAGCTCCAGTTCCTTGGAAGCGAGCTTGGCGTCATCAAAGAACATTTCATAGAAATCGCCGAGTCGGAAGAACAGGATGCTGTCCTTGTTCTCCTCTTTGATCTTAAAATATTGCTGCATCATCGGAGATAACTCCGCCATATCCTCACTTCCTTTCTATCGATTGTCATTGCGAAGCCCCTTTCCTCCCTTTCCTAAGGTGCTCCCCGTTGGGGAGACGTCGCGTAGCGACAGAGGGGGAGCCGCTTCCGGCGAGGAGGGTGGCACCAAGTGCCGGAGGGTTGAAGGGGCCTGTGGCAATCTCAACTGATTTCTATCGATCGTCATTGCGAAGCCCGCAAGGGCTGTGGCAATCTCAACCGATTATTTCATCATATAAATCCTTCCACTCAGGATTCATTTCTGTGATATATTTGTTCTTTCGCGCACGATTCCAACCTTTGATCTGTTTTTCGCGTGCGATTGCGTATTCCGGTTCGGAGTACTGTTCATAATAGACTAATTTCTCTATATTATAATGCGTGGTAAAAGCCTTTGGGTCAATATGAGTTTTGTGTTCATATATTCGTCGAACCAGATCATTGGTTACTCCGGTATAGAGTACATCATCACTTTGATTCGTCATCATATAGACATAATAGCTCATTTAATTATCTCCATAGGTTTATGGTAATCAAAAAAGTCCGATTATGTTAATCGGTTGAGATTGCCACAGGGCTGCGCCCTTCGCAATGACGATTTATATGCGCCTCAGCCGCATCCTCCGCAGGTGGAGCAGTCGTGGGTGCAGTCTTCACTGAAATCAGTGGTGTCGGGATTCTGACCCTCGGCGCTCTGCTGAACGATCGCGAGGACGCGCTGGAGCACCTTATCGAACGCCTGCTTTGCGTCGTTATATGCCTTCATATGCTCATTGTTCATGATATCGGAGTAAGCGGTGCGCATTTCCTCATTGAGCTTTTTGAGGGTCTCGTCATCGCGGTCGGTCTTACACGCCTCGGCATTGATCGCGACGCGCTTGATATTGAATTCGGTGATCAAAGCCTGTAAGGCTTCGTCATTATCAGCCGCGTCCTTTGCGGTCATGATGGTTTTATACTCTTCCTGTTCCTGGATTGCGTGTCCGAGTTGTCTAGCGATTGCAATTACGTCTGCCATTTTATATTTCTCCTTTGGAATTATTATTATATGATATTATAATGTCATCGCGAGGAGCGCAAGCGACGTGGCGATCCCCTTGTCGTTAATGCCGTTTGATGTCAGAGAAAAATTCAGTCTCTTTTTGTGGGATTGCCACGCCCTAAAGGGCTCGCAATGACATATTGCTATTCTGCCAACTCTCCCGTCAGGATCCAGTTCCTTGCCTGTGTGATCCTGACGTTATGGAAGTCGCCGATCAGGCTGTCATCGCCGTCGAATTCGACAATGATATTGCCGGAGGTTCTGCCGCAGAGCCTGCCCTCCTTCTTCGCCTTTTCCTCGACGAGCACCTTCTCCACTCTGCCGACCATGGAGGCGCATCGCTCGGCGGCGATCTCCTCCTGCACGGCTAAGAGCTCGCGGAACCACTTGCCCTTCTCTTCATCACTGATGGGATCGTCCATCTCGGCGGCAGGGGTGCCGTTACGCGGTGAGAAGATGAAGGTGAACAGGGAGGTAAAGCCGACCTCTCGGATCAGCGACAGAGTTTCTTGAAAGTCCTCATAGGTCTCGCCGGGAAAACCGACGATGACGTCGGAGGTCAGGGAGACATCGGGGATACGCGCCTTGGCGTAGCCCACGATATCGAGGTACTTTGCACGGTCATAGTGACGGTTCATCGCCTTTAATACCCTGTCGGAACCCGACTGGAACGGCAGATGCAGGTGGAGCGAGATATGCTCGCTGTCGGCGATGGTATCGATCAGCTCGCGGGTGCAGTCCTTCGGGTGCGAGGTCATGAAGCGCAGCCAGTAATCGCCGGGGATCTTGTCGATCTCGCCGATCAACTGTGCGAAGGTCGGTCGCGGGTCGAGACCCTTGCCGTAGCTGTTGACGTTCTGTCCGAGCAGTGTGATGTCCTTATAGCCCTGTTCGATCATTTTCTTTGCTTCCGCAATGATGATCTCAGGCTGACGGCTGCGTTCTCTGCCGCGCACATACGGCACGATGCAATAGGTGCAGAAGTTGTCACAGCCGTACATGATCGGCAGCCATCCCTTGAACTTGCCGTCACGGCAGGTCGGGATGCCCTCATAGACCTTTTTGTCGTCGTTATCGCGGACGAATACGCGCGAGCCGTCTACGAGGCTTTTATAGAGCAGTTCGGGGAACTCGTGCATACAGTGGGTGCCGAATACCAGTCCGACGAACGGAAAGCTGTCATGGATGCGTTTCGCGACATGCTCCTGCTCCATCATGCAGCCGCACAACGCGATCAGGATCTGCGGATGGCGGTGCTTGAGCTTTTTCAGCGCGCCGACATTGCCGAACACCCTGTCCTCGGCGTGTTCGCGTACCGCGCAGGTGTTAAACAGGATAAAGTCCGCTTCTTCCACATTCTCGGTGAAGCTGTAGCCCGCTTTTCGGAGCATACCCTTGATGCGCTCGCTGTCGGCGACATTCTGCTGACAGCCGTAGGTGCGGACATACGCCAGAGGAACATCACCGCGCTTGCGGATGCTCATCAGCTCGGCGGTCAGGTGCAGATATTCAATTTGACTGTCGGACATCTTGACGGTTTCAGACAAATTGTATTCCTCCGTTCGTCGTCACTCGCCGTATTCGGCAGGCATATCCGGTTGGTATGCCTTGACCTCATGTGGCGGTTCCTCCTCTCCCCAAAAAGCAGGGGCTTTTTGGGGTCCCCTATGATGATTCTTAATTATTATAGACAAATGCGCATATCTGCACATTATAATCCTATTATCCGTAGTATTATAGCACAATATATCCGCCTTTTCAAGCATTTTCACGCAAAATATTGGGATGACCGCAAAAGAAAGCCGCCTGTCAGCAAGACAGGCGACGAAGGTTCATTTCCATATAAAATCAAACGCGTTGGCAAAGACGCTGAGCCGATATTCACAGTCCCGATACTTTCGTTTCATTTCACTCTCGTGAGAGGAAAGCAGCTGCAATTCGAGCTCGTCGTTATTCGAAACGGCCGCAAAGATAAACCGTGCGCGGAGCGACCGTAGGAAATCGACCAATATATCAAAATCCATCTTCATACATTTGAACCTTTCCCCCTTCAAAACACAAAGAGTCGGTTCATTCAAATCCTCAACGGGGAAGGTGTGCAGGTGGATCTCGAGCGTACATTCCCGATAATCCTTGTATCGCTCATAGTAGGTTTCGTCGGAATAATCCTCACGAAAGATCCTGAATTCCCCGAAGGTCAATCTCAGAACACCGTTTTCATAAGCGGCGTCGGTAAGAAGCTGGTCGTGCAGCATACTGAACTGCACCCTGAACTCGTTATAGTCAAAATGTCGCATTTTATCACCGCAACAAGTTTAACACAGCAACCGACACAAGTCAATATGATACCACACCGCTGTAGGACGGTACCGTGCCGACGATGACGGTCTGGGCGATCTCAAAGGTGGATTCGGTGCTCACGGTCTCGCCGATACGGATCGGACCGTAGATCAAGAGATCCACATACACGGTGACGGTGATGTGGTGGACGGTCTGGTTGACGCCCGCGGACGCAAAGCTGCTTTGGAATTCGCAGGATACGGTTTGGGTGCTGTCGACGGAGAAGGGGATCTCGGGGCCGAAGTTCGACAGGAACACCAAGCCCGTAAAATTGCCGAGTCGCACGCTGATGCCCTGTGTACGGGACAGGCGGTCGATGCGATCCTGCGCGTGTTCGGTGATATAGGTCTTGGCGGCATTGACAAAGGCGGCGTTGGTCGAGATCGCGGCGACAGAGCCGTTATCATAGATGATGTCGCACATCCTGTTCCCTGTATCGGCATGCTCCTCCAAAAAGTCATCCACCGCCATGGTGACAGCCTGTTCGGACAGCGTCTGCATATCACGGATGATGACGTCACGGAGCTGGTGCTTGACCGCAAGTTCCGCGTAGACGGTAAGCAAGATGAGGATCGCCAGAAATACGGCGAGATATTTGCGGAGTTTGCGACGGAAGGGGCTTAGTTTTTTGCGGCACAGCATCACGATCACCTCGTGATAGTGTATGCGGGAGGACGGATGGTGTGATCAAATCAGGTTTATCGTAGGGACGAGCATTGCTCGTCCGCGGAATGACGGGCGTTTACGTTATCGAAAACGTGAGATAGGAAACAAACGTTTATGCCACGCGGACGAGCAATGCTCGTCCCTACGGAAGCGGGAGATCTGCTTCGCGATTAGGTGAGGTATAACGGATAGGTCACGGTACGTCGGCAAGCGCCGTACCCTACAATGGGATTCATTTGCTCCGCGCTTGGGTGGGATGTAACGGAAGGGTACCGGGAGGGTCGAGACCCTCCCCTACAAATGACAATAATGAAGGCGGCACGACCGGGGTCGTACCGCCTATGTTGATTGAATCAGATCGGTAAGTGGGAAAGGGCAAACGGATTATTTCTCTTCCGCTTTGTCCTCTGCCTTGTCTTCGGCTTTTGTATCAGCCTTTTTGTCCGCTTCTTCGATAGCGTCGATATCTTCGTTGAGCTCGGAAAAGTCAAACTCGATCTCGGCGCCGCAGTAGGGGCAGTCGAGACCGCCCTCGATCAGCGCGTCTTCGTCAACGATGGTCGTCTTGTCACACGCGGGGCAGGTGACCTCATAATACGCCTCGTCGTCGCTGAACTCGTCTCTTCCATCTCGACTACGTCGTATGCCATATCCTCGAGAAGATCGATCATCGCTTTGATGACCTTGACCTCGTCGCGGTTTTCATCGAGCTTTAATCCGTCGGCAAGACCGCGGATATAAGCGATTCTCTCAGTCAGATTCATTGGTGTTCTCCTTTAATTCTCCCATCCATTTAAAGATGGTAAATGAAAACATAATTTTAGCAACCCTCCGGCACTGCGTGCCACCTCCCTTAGGAAAGGGAGGCAGTAATAAGGTTGAGATTGCCACGGTTCTAAAGAACCTCGCAATGACAATTATGATGCCTTACGCTCTGCCCAGATACTCGCCGGTACGGGTATCGATCTGGATCATTTCGCCTTCCTCGATGAAGAGCGGAACCTTGATCTCAGCGCCGGTCTCGAGGGTAGCGGGCTTGGTCGCGTTGGTAGCGGTGTTGCCGGCAAAGCCGGGATCGGTCTGGGTGACCTGGAGCTCGACAAAGTTAGGCGGCTCTACGCCGAATACGTTGCCCTTGTAGGACAGTACCTTGCAGACCATGTTCTCTTTGACGAACTTGAAGCTGTCGCCGAGGATAGAAGCGTTGATCGGGATCTGCTCCCATGTCTCGGTATCCATGAAGTA
>ONUI01000007.1 GCA_900320995.1 uncultured Eubacteriales bacterium | reverse complement strand
GAGCTTCTCGCTTTGCGAAGCGGAAAAGCTCTGCTGGTTGGTCGCGATCATCTCGCCCATATTCTTGACCGAATTCTGGGTCGAGGTGATGACCTCGGTACGCAGGGCGGCGATCTCGTCGTTGGTATTCTTCATCGTCAGCTGCGTGGATTTTTCGATCTCGGCACGCAGCTGAGCGATCTCCTCGTTACTGCTATTATTCGTTTTTGGAATCATAATGATCGCGGCGATCACGGCGATGATCCCGATCAGCGCGAGCAAGCAGAGGATGATAAACTGATACATTTCCATCAAAACACCTCATCACAAGTTGTTGAGGCTATTGTATCACGGAACAACGCTACATGTCAAACATAGGTGTTCAATTTATATCATATCAATTCAGGTGAGGACGGAGTCCTCCATTCACTATTCACCATTCACCGATCTGAACTCCGTTTCAACCAAACGGTTGGACTCCGGCGGCGAGTAGGTAAAGCGCTCGATATGTCCGCTTGTGATGAAATAATCGGGCACGGCCGGCACATGCGGCTCGCCGAAATGATCGATGATGATCAGCTTGATCTTCATCTTCTGCGGGATGATGCTCTTGATGTACACGGCGGCGGTATCGCCGACACGCAGGTTATCCCGCAGCTCGGCAAGCCCCGCCAGATTCGGCGCAAGTTCCACGAACGCGCCGTAGTTCTCGATGGAACGGATCACGCCCGTCACCGTCTCCCCTACCGCGAACCGCGCGGCGTTCTCTGCCCATGTACCCAACAGCTCCTTGTGGCTCAGGGTCACGCGGTTATCGGTGACGGACTTGACCACGGCATAGATATCCATCCCCACCGAAAAGCGCTCGTCGGGATGCTCAATGCGCGACACGGAGATCGCGTCGATCGGCATCAGCGCCACCAGCCCGCACCCGATATCGCAGAACGCCCCGAACGGCTCCAGATGCGTGATACGCGCCGGGATCACATCGCCGACATGAAGCGTGCCGATATATTGTCGTGCGCATTGCTGCTGTGCGTCCGCGCGGGACAGTACCGCCGTCATGCCGTTCTCCCGACGGATGAATTCCTTGATGACAAAGCACACCGCTCTACCGACGCGCGAGATCACCGCGATATCGCGCACACTGCCCTCACGGATCCCCAGCGCCCCTTCCTCACGCGGGATCACGCCGCGCATACACGGCAGATCGACCTTCAGATTATGGTCGTGGTCGCACAATACCGCGCGCGCTTCCAGAATATCGCCGCGCTCCATCGCCGCGCGCATGTTTTCAAAGGAGCTCAGCGCGTTGCTGTTTTCTGCTGTATCGATTCTCTTTCCCTCCGGGAGAAATGCCGTCATGATGATCCTCCTGATACCGCCGTCCGCCAAACGCCGATCCGGCGCACGGGAACGCGGTAGTTTTTTACATGATACAATCTATGAGCGGGATATGGGAGTTATGACTTTATCATTTTTGAAATAAACGTCACGGCGACAGCATATTTATTTTCCGTCAGGTATTGAAAAACAATGCCGATTCGTATACAATAGAAAGGTAAGCCGACAAAATTTACCAAGAACCCGTCGGCAGAAAGGAAACAATCATGAAACGTATTATTGCAATCGTATTGACAGTATTGATGATCGCCGCCGTTACGGCAGGCTGTAACCAGAAGGTCGGCTCCGGCACTACCTCCGCTACCTCCAAGTCGGAATCCAAAGCGAATACCGCGGAGACCGCGGCGAAGGACGCAAAATCCACCGAGGCACTGCTGAACATCGACGACGTACCCGCGCCCGATCTGGACAAAGCCGACGCGGAATATCAGAAGAAGGCTCCCGAACAGGGTGAAGAGGTCGCGATCCTCCACACCAACTACGGCGACATCTCCTTCAAATTCTTCCCCGAGGTCGCGCCCAAGGCGGTCAACTCCTTCAAGGCGCTCGCCAAGGATCATCGCTATGACGGCACCATCTTCCACCGCATCACCAAGCCCGAGACCAGCGGTATCGGCGTGGTACAGGGCGGCGACTACACCAACTTCAACGGCACCGGCGGCGTATCCGCATACGGCACGGGCTTCGGTCTGGAGATCTCCGATTATCTGAGCAACACCGAGGGCTCTGTCGCGATGGCGCGCAGTCAGGATCCCAACTCCAACGGCTCTCAGTTCTACATCAACTCTACCAACAACAACAGCCTCGACGGTCAGTACACCGTATTCGCGCAGGTTTATGACGGCATGGACGTTGTCAGCACGCTCGCAAAGGTGCAGACCGGTCAGAACGATAAGCCCGTCAAGGACGTCGTTTTGCAGAGCGTAGAGATCGTGGAATATTCTAAATAAGAATAATGAAACGATGCTTACCCATTGTACTTTGTATCATAATAATTGCCGCGCTCACAGCCTGCGGCAATAAGGAGGCAACTAACATGGTTTTATCCGGCGGCTACACCACCATCGATGAGATCCCCGCGGCGAAAACCGATATCCCCGCGGATTATCAGAAAGCATCCCCCAAATCGGGCGATACCGTCGCGATCCTGCACACCAACAGGGGCGATATCAGTATGCGCTTCTTCCCCGAGGTCGCGCCGATCGCTGTCAACAACTTTATTGCGCTGGCAAAGGCGGATAAGTTCAACAACACCATCTTCCACCGTGTGATCAACAACTTTATGATCCAGGGCGGCGATTATACCAACTTCAACGGTACCGGCGGCGCGTCGGTCTACGGCAGGGAGTTCAAGCTTGAGACCAACCCCAATGTGCATAACAGCGCGGGTTCCGTCGCGATGGCGAACCGCGGTCCCGGCACAAACGGCTCGCAGTTTTACATCAATCAGGTCGACAACAACTACCTTGACGGCAGTTATACCGTTTTCGGTCAGGTATACGACGGCATGGACACCGTCAACACCATCTGCGGCGTACAGACCAATATGATGGATAAACCCCTCAACGACGTTGTCATCGACAGCATCGAGATCACAACCTACTAAGAAATGAAAACTGAAAGCTGAAAACTGAAAATTGAATAATGAAGGGCGGGACACCCGCACCCGATTGATAGGATTCATCTACAGCACTATCACTCCAAAACGCGTCAGCGTTTCCCTTTATTATTCATTCTTAAGTATTCAGTTTTCAGTCTTAAGTACCCTCAACCGGAGGCCTCTATGGAACGACCCGTCATCGCCATCATGTATGACTTTGATAAAACCCTGTGCACCAAGGATATGCAGGACTACGGCTTTATCCCGAGCCTTGATCTGCAGCCCAGCGAATTCTGGCACAAAGCCAATGTATTCGGATCGGGCGCGCAGATGGACGGCGTACTTGCCTATCTGTATACGATGATCGAAGAGAGCAAGCGCAAGGGGATGCCCCTCACGCGAGAGAAGCTGATCGACTGCGGCAAGGGCATCGTGCTGTACAAGGGCGTCAAGGAATGGTTCGACCGTATCAACCTCTACGGCGCGGCACAGGGCGTGCAAATCGAGCACTATGTCATCTCGTCGGGGCTCAAGGAGATCATCGAGGGCTCCGGGATCGCCGATAAGTTCACCAAGATCTTCGCCTGCGAATTTCTGTATGATGACGACGGCTGCGCGCTGTGGCCGAAAACCGCTGTCAACTACACCAACAAGACCCAGTTCGTCTACCGCATCAACAAGGGCGTGCTGGATATCGCGAACGATGTTGACCTCAACCGCTCCATGCCCGACGACTCCAAGCGCGTTCCCTTCACCAACATGATCTACATCGGCGACGGACTCTCTGACGTGCCGTGTATGAAGATGATGAAGGCGTACGGCGGCTGTGCGATCGCGGTGTATCAGGACAACAACAAGAGCAAGGTGGAGGAAATGCTGATGGGTGACCGCGTGGACTTCATCTTCCCTGCCGACTACTCCAAACAAGGCAGGCTCGACAAGACCGTTCACAACCTGATCAAGAAAATGGCGATCAGCGACGAGCTCGCAAAAGAGAACGCGAGACAGCTGAGAGAATTAGGAATTAGGAATTAGAAATTAGAAATTAGGAATTATTGGAAAGCCTGACGGCTTTTGAATTGAATAATAACAGAAAAAACGCTTGCAACTCTATTTGTCAGAGTCGCAAGCGTTATTGTTTAGATCAAAATATAAATCGGGTGAGGGCGAAGCCCTCCATCAATTTTCCACTTTACATTTTCAACTTTCCACTACACAAGGGTGAGGGCGAAGCCCTCCCGCAATTCCTAATTCCTAATTCCTCATTCCTAATTATATCTTATTGATCCTTCCTCTGTTCTTCACCGCCTTGCGGATATCGAGCACGATAATGACCAAGGTGGAGATAATGACCAAAATCAGGATCACGCCGACAGCCCATACCGCGGCGGGGTTGACGGTCTTTTTCTCGACCTCATTGATCTCCGCGGACGCGGAACACGCTTCGACAAAGCGCTTTTGCATATAGCCGTAGATATCGTCGTCGATGTTGGAGAAGGTGTAGCATTTATCAAGATATTCCTGCGGCGGGTTGATCAGCTCGCTTTCGAGCATATCTTCATCGATCAGATCCAGCGCGGCGGTGTTCGGCGTACCGTAGGCGATATACTCCGAATTCGCGGCGGCGATCCTCGGCTCGCACATGAAGTTGATGAACAGCTCAGCGTTCTCTTTATTCTTGCAGGTCGCGGGGATGCACATCGCGTCGTTAAAGAGGTTGGAGCCTTCCTCGGGCAGACAATAATCGAGGTTCTCATTATTGAGCATCATGGTGTAGATATCGCCCGCGTAGTAGGTGCAGATACCGCTTTGGTTCTGCTCCATTTCGGCGAACACCTGATCCATGACGTACTTTTTGAGGACGGCTTTCTGCTCGATCAGCTTTTCGGTCGCGCAGTCGATATCCTCGCGCGTAAAGCTCTCGGCGCCCGGATCGATCGGCGGATCACACAGCTGCATCGCGATCGCCATCGCGTCACGCGAGTTGTTGAACATCAGGATACCGTCGTCCTTGTACTTGGGATCCCACAGATCCTTGAAGCCCGAAACGGAGCCCTCTTTGATCATGTCGGTATTGTAGCCGATCGCGACAAAATTCCATGAATACGGCACGCTGTACTCGTTGTCGGGATCATACGCCATATTCTTGAAGCGTTCATCGATATATTTATAGTTCGGGATATTGCTGAAATCGATCTTGGCGAGCATCCCCTCTTCTCTGAGGCGGCTCACCATATAATCGGACGGAAAGATGACGTCGTAGGTGGAATTGGAGTTGGTCAGGACGTTATACAGCTCTTCGTTCGTCTCAAAGTTCGTGTAATTCACCTTGATGTGATAGGTGTCCTCGAACTCCTTGATGACGTCGATACCGCCGTCGTCACCGGGATCGATATACTCGCCCCAGTTATAGACGTTGACCTCACCCTGGAATCCGGCGGATTCATTTTCTTCTTCCTCTTCTCCGTCCGCGCTTTTTGACGAACCGCACGCGGCAAACAGAAAGATGCTGCCTAACATCAGCAATACAAGAAAAATGGAAACAAGTTTCCTCATCGTACCGCCTCCTTACTCTTCCTGCGGGAAGCGAGGTTCGAGATGATCAAAATGGCGATGATCACGATGAAAAGCAGCGCCGACAGCGCGTTTGCCTTGGGATTGATGCGCTGGTGGGTCATGGTGTAGATCTGCACGGGCAGGGTCTGGAACCGTGAGCCGCGGGTAAAGTAGGTGATGACAAAGTCATCCAGCGAATAGGTGAAGCTGATCAGAAAGCCCGAGAAGATACCCGGCATCAGCTCATGCAGCACCACCTTGAAGAACGCCTGTACCGGCGAGCATCCGAGGTCGAGCGCCGCCTCGTATAAAGCGGGATCCATCTGTCGGATACGCGGCGTGACGTTGAGGATGACGTACGGCGTGCAAAAGCCGATATGCGCCAGCAGTACCGTCCAGAAGCCCATCTCAAAGCCCATCATCACACCCGCGAAGGTGAACAGGAGCATCAGTGACACACCCGTGACGATCTCGGGGTTGATGATCGGGAAATTGGACACGTTCTGGATGGCGGAGCGTACGCCGCCCTTGAAGTTATAGATACCGATCGCCGCCGCGGTACCGAGGATAGTCGCGATCACGGAGGCGAGTACGGCGATGATCAGCGTATTATACAGGCTGTTCATGATCTGAGCGTCGTTGAACAGCGCGGTGTACCATTTCAGCGTAAAGCCCTTCCATACGCTCGTCTTGCCGTCGTTGAAGGAATAGGCGATCAGGTAGATGATCGGCAGGTACAGAAACGCCATGATGATAATGAAATAGATCTTGGAGCTAAGCTTTTTCATCCTGCGACCGCCTCCTTATCTCCGAATCGGTTCATCACGACAAGGAATCCGAGGATGACGATCATCAGCACTACGGCGATCGCCGAGCCGGTGTTGTGGTCACTCTGGAACACGCGCTCGATGACGTCACCGATCATGAACTGGGTACCGCCCAGATACTGCGCGACAAGGAAGGTCGACGCGGTGGGGACGAATACCATCGTCACGCCGGAGATGACGCCCGGCACGGACAGCGGAAAGATGACCTTGGTGAATACATGAAAGCCGTTGCAGCCGAGATCCTGAGCCGCCTCGATCAGCGAGGGGTCGATCTTGGTCATCACGGCATGGATGGGCAGGATCATGAACGGCAAAAATTCATAGACCATGCCGACGATCACCGCGCCGGAGTTACCGATCAGGGTGACGTCGACGCCGAAGAGGTTCAATAGCATATCGAGAGGGCCGTAGTTTTGCAGGATCAAAACCCACGCGTAGATACGCAGCAGGAAATTCATCCACATCGGCACCATCAACAGCATAATGATCGTGCTTTGGGCACGCTGGGAGCACCGCGAAACGGAATACGCCAGCGGATATGCCAGCACCAGACAGATCACAGTGGAGATCAGCGCGATCCCCAAGGAGTACAGGAACACTTCACTGTAGACGGAAGCGTTCTTGAACGGCTCCAGAGAGAATTGACCGCGTTCATCGGTAAACGCGAAGTAGATCACCATCAGCAGCGGGACGATGGTGAATACCAGCATCCAGCCGAGATACGGGATAGCGGGGCGTTTTGACTTCATCGGCTTACACCTCGCTGATCTCGGCTTTGCCGAAATCGAAACACAGCGGCACATAGGTGGCGACCTGCTCGTCGATATCGCTCTGCATGATCCACTTGCGCTCGTCGGACTCGAGGATGATCTCGTTGTGCTCACCCTTCCAGATGACCGACTCGATATAGACCTCGTCAAGATGACCTACGCCGTCGCCCGCGATATACAGCGCCTCGGGCGGCAGGACGATCTTGATCTTCTTTCCTTCCTCAAAGTAGGCGTCGGGGATGGTGACTTCAACGCCCTCAAGGAGGATAGTAGTGGTATTATTTTCTTTATCGGAATAATAAACATCCGTAATAATGTCATTCGTGGGATTCTGGAACATCTTCTCCATAATATGGATGTTGAACGGATCGACGCGCATGCCGATGGTCTCCCCCACCTTCTGCGCGGCGGTGGAGTGGATCAGCCACAGGCAGTTGTTGCACTTGACGCTGATCTCGAAGTGAACGCCCTTGAAGATGACGTCCTCGACAACGCCGTTGAGCTTAGCCTGATCAGGCGCTGTCACCTCGACGTCCTCGGGACGGATGACGACGTCCACGGGCTGATTCTTCGCAAAGCCCTTGTCCACACAGTCGAGGTCGACGCCGAGCAGGCGCACCTTGCAGTCCTCGAGCATGATGCCGTTGATGATATTCGCCTCGCCGATGAAGTCGGCGACAAAGGCGTTGGCGGGCTCATTATAGATGTCTTCAGGCGTGCCGACCTGCGCGATCACGCCGTTGTTCATGACGCAGACACGATCGCTCATAGTCAAAGCTTCTTCCTGATCATGGGTGACATAAACAAAGGTCTTTTGGGTTTTTTGCTGAAGCTGTTTGAGCTCGATCTGCATATCCTTTCTCAGTTTCAAGTCAAGTGCGCCGAGCGGCTCATCCAACAATACGACCTTGGGGTCGCACACCAGAGCGCGCGCGATCGCGACACGCTGCTGCTGACCGCCCGAGAGCGATCGGACAGGGCGTTTCTCATAGCCCTTGAGGTCGACCACAGCGAGCATCTGCTTCACCGTTTTCTCGATCTCGGATTTCGGCATTTTCTTGAGCTTTAAGCCAAAAGCGACGTTGTCGAACACGTTCAGATGCGGGAACAGCGCGTATTTCTGGAACACGGTGTTGACACTGCGCTTATGGGGCGGGACATCGTTGACCTTTTCACCCTCAAAATACACCTCACCGCTCTGGGGCGTTTCAAAGCCCGCGATGATGCGCAGGGTGGTCGTCTTACCGCAGCCGGACGGTCCGAGCAGGGTAATGAACTCCTTGTCATAGATGTCGAGGCTGATATTGTTCAATATCACCTCATTGGAATACTTGAAATTGATATCCTTCAAGGATACGACAGAATTTTGCTTCAACTATCTAACCTCCTTGGTTTAGAGCCGCCGCGGCGGTTTTTCCGATCTTCTCCACCGATACCTGTCATTGCGAAACCCGAAGCCGTATGGTGCACCGAAGGTGCAGGCTGTGGCAATCTCAGGGTAACAGATGTTGTTTGGCGCAAAGGAAAGGACGCTGCGCGACTTTGTGGGATTGCCACGGTCGCAAGCTCCCTCGCAATGACGCCGATCAAAATACGCTCTCGTCAGCTCTACCGCTTTTACGCTTTACTGTATTATAACAGCATAAACATACAGTAATTCATTATATATGTCCGACCGCGCTTTGTCAACAAATCTCCGTGAAAAATTGACTAAAATAATCAACTTTTTTTCTCACATATATAGAATCATGCTGTATTGACTTTTCGGGGGAATCAGCTATAATAAAGATGACTATGTAAGTCCAAGAAATGGCATATTCTGCCTTTATCCAAATGTCTTTTTACATAGGCAAAGGAGAATGATAATGTTCCAGATCTTTAAAGAACATCAGGGCTTCGGCAAGCAGATCATGCTGCTCGCCAAAAATGAGCTCATCAAAAAATACAAGGGCGCGGTCATCGGACCTCTCTGGTCGGTGGTAAAGCCCCTGTTCACCCTGTTCGTGTACTGGTTCGCTTTTGAGGTCGGTCTCAAAAGCGCCGGTAACGTCAAGGTCATCTTCCCCGAGCTGGGCAAGGCGGGCGGTACCTTTGAGTACAGCCGTTTCCTGTTCATGCTGATCGGCTTCATCCCCTGGTTCTTCATCAACGAAAGTATCGTCCAGGGCGCGAAGTCCATCCGTGAGAACCGCCAGTTCGTCAACAAGGTCAGCTTCCCCGTATCCACCATCATGACCTACACCTCGGTCGCGAGGCTCTATGTCCACATCTTCCTTTTGGGCTTGATGTACCTGTACATCACCTTCATCGGCGGCACCTACAAGATCCCCGGTATGGAAGAAGCGGTCACGGGCGGCATCACCCCGAGCATCTATAATCTGCAGATCCTCTTCTATATGCCGCTGATGTTTATTTTCTTCCTCGTGCTGTCATGGTCGACGGCGCCGATGTCGGCGTTCTCCCGCGACTTTGAGAACATGATCGTATCCGTCATGTCCGGTATCTTCTGGCTGTCGGGTATCATCTACGACTCCTACCTGCTGGTCGGCAAGGAGCTGCCCTCTGACATTATCCGTCACGCGATGCTGCTCAATCCGATCAACTTCTTCGCCAACGGCTACCGCAACTGCTTCCTCTATCACCGCTGGTTCTGGGATTATAAAACCGAGCTGTTTGTTTTTCTCGCCGAGCTGCTGGTCATCTTCGCGCTGGGTATCTTCAACTACAACCGCCTGCGCAAGAGACTGCCCGACGTACTGTAAGGAGGGATAAGCATGTCAGAAGCGATTATCTCTTTCAAGAACGTATCCAAGGAATATACCTTATATAAAAACGATCAGGAGCGTTTTCGCGCCCTGTTCTTCAAGCCCCGCAACGCCAAGATCAACAAAGCGCTCAAGAACGTCACCTTCGACGTCAGGCGCGGCGAGAGTATCGGTATCATCGGCGATAACGGCGCGGGCAAATCCACCATCCTCAAGATGATCACCGGCGTTGCCTTCCCCAGTGAGGGCGAGGTACAGGTCAACGGTAAGGTCGCGGCGCTGCTCGAGCTGACCGCGGGCTTCTCCACCGAGATGACCGGCAGAGAGAACATCTACCTCAAAGGCTACATTCTCGGCTTGAAGGACGCGTATATCCGCGAGATCGAGGAGAGGATCATCGAATTCGCTCAGCTGGGCGACTATATCGATCAGCCTGTCCGTACCTACTCCAGCGGTATGAAAATGCGTCTGGGCTTTGCGATCAACGTCAACATCGACCCCGACATCCTCGTTGTCGATGAGGCGCTGTCCGTCGGTGACGCGAGCTTCAAGCGCAAGTGTAAGGACAAGATCAACGATATCATCGAGAGCGGCACCACGGTGCTCTACGTCAGCCATAACCCCGAGTCGGTCACCGAAATCTGTGACCGCGCGCTGTATCTGAAAAAAGGCGAGCTGATGTATGACGGCAACGTCAAAGAAGCGTATGCTATGTACACCAAGGTAAAGGAAGAAGAGAAGAAGAAGAAAGCCGCCGAGAAGAAAAAGAAGGACGCCGCGAAAAAGGCTGCCGCGGCAAAAGAAGCCGAGAAAAAGGCTGAAACGAAATAAAGCATTAGCACAATATTTGTAGGGCGGGGGCTGTGCTCCCGCCGTAACATTTCCACCAAACGTCACCCACCGCAGAGCAAATCCATTTCCGTAGGGATGGTCATCGACCACCCGTAGAATGACGGGCGTTTCTGTTTATCGAAAATCTTAGATAGGAATACAACTCTTCTGCCACACGGACGAGCATTGCTTGTCCCTACGTCAAGATTTGATTTGCTTCGCATTTGAACGGCATCTTATGCGCCGTCCCCTATTATTTATCATACTTTCTATCTTTCGAGGCTGCTATGATCGACAGTGTAATCAAAAACGAGATAACCATGAGCGCGGCGTACATCGAGCGCAAAGATCTGTATCAGGACGGCGTTTGTATCGTCGGCTCTCACCCTGTCGCACATTATCTCAGCAAGACAACCGAAGCTCTGGGCGGTGAAGTACCGCTGTTTTCCTCTGTTACGGACGTACAGGGGAATTTTTCGCGTTTATGGTATGTCATTGAGGCGGAGAATTACAGCGCGGATGAGCTTGACGCCGCCATCCGGTCGGCGGAACAAAAGCAGGCGGAGTTCCTTTGTATTATTCTTTTACCGAATATTAAACAGAATTCCGTCATCCAGAAATACGCCGAGATGGAGCTGTTCACCGCGATGGGTGACGTGCTCGATCCGCTGAGAAAACAGCTCAGCGGGCATCGGAATGTCCGCGCAATTTTCCTTGACAGAATTTTCGGCGGTGAATTCGACTGCTTCAATCTTGCCGCGATCTCCCGTGAAGCGCAGGAAAACAACACCATCCGTCTCACGCAGTCGATGGCGAACCGCTACGCCTCCGCCCTGTACATCTCCGACGCGATCGACGCGGTGTTCACCGTCAGCAGATTCGGCAAGGCGGGCAACGTCTATAATGCCTCGTCCTTCTACCTCAGCGAGTATCAGCTGATGAGCGAGATCTACATCATGCTCGCGCGTCACGGGGTACGGCTGACCGTCACCGGAGAACCATCCGAGCCGATCTACGGTGCGCTCTCCAACGGCAAGCTCCGCTCACTGGGCTATGAGAACGTCTGCGATTTCTCCGACGCCCTGCGCTACACCCTGCTGCATCACCTCGAGCGCTTCAGCATCCAGACCGACCGCATCCATGACGGCTACAGCGGCAAGCTGAACACCTTGCGCGTTATCGAAAAAGACATGCTGCGCGAGATCGACCGCATCTGCCGCAAGCATGACATCAAATATTTCATCAGCTACGGCACCATGCTCGGCGCGGTACGTCACGGCGGATTCATCCCGTGGGATGACGATGTGGACGTCGCCATGCTGCGCAGTGAGTTTGAAAAGTTCCGCCAAATTGCTCCAAAAGAATTAAACGGGCGTTTCAGCTATGAAAGCCATGTAAACCACAACGGCTATCACTACTTTTTTGACAGGATCACGGCGAGGGACACCTACTTCGCCTCCAAATATTCCGACGATTACGAAATGCACAAGGGCATCTCGATCGACATCTTTGTTGTCGACAATGTCCCTGCCGATCCGAAGGTAGCTTACCGCTTCTGGCAGGGCTTGATGCGCCGCCGCATGATGATGAACGTTCGCTGGAAGAATACCGCGAGGAAGGGCAAGGCGTATCTACTCAGCAAGCTCCTGCTGCCTTTCCTGCGGCTGAGAAGCATGGACAGCTACTCGCGCTCCTATGAGAAGGCGGTGCGCAAGTATGAGCACAAGGACACGGGTTGGGTCATGCCGGCGTCATCCGACCACCTATACCGCGGCACCTTCCCCATCGAGACCTTCAGTGAGGTCATCCCGTACCGCTTTGACGATGTGGATACTTTCATCCCGATCGGGTACAAGGATTTCCTTAAGGCATGGTACACGGACAATTACATGGATATGCTGCCGTTGAGTGAGCAAAATCCCTTCCACGATTATTATCGGCTGGATCTGGGCACGCATATACAGGAAGGCGCCGAGCCCCGGTTTGATTATATGGGAGAATTGCTGTAGGGACGGTCATTGACCGTCCGCGGACGAGCAATGCTCGTCCCTACGATATAAAGGAGGATACAATATGATATTCGCAGTTATCTTAGCAGGCGGTACAGGCTCGCGCATGGGTTCCACCGATATGCCCAAGCAGTTTTTGGAGATCAAGGGCAAGCCCATCCTCAATCATACCATCGAAAAATTCCTGCCGAATCCCCAGTTTGAGAGGATCATCGTCCTCTCCCCCAAGGCGTGGATCGGGCATACCAAGGAGCTTGTCCGCAAGCATACCGGCAATAACGAGAGGATCTCGGTCATAGAGGGCGGCGCGACCCGCAACGAGACCATCATGAATGCGATCGACTATATTGACAGCGAATACGGGCTCGACGATGATACCGTGATCGTCACCCACGACAGCGTGCGCCCGTTCGTCACGCACAGGATCATCGATGAGAATATAAAAACAGCTCTCAGCTGCGGCGCGTGCGACACCGTCATCCCTGCCACCGACACCATCGTAGAGGGCGACGGCGAAGCGATCACCGCGATCCCCGACCGCCGCAGGATGTATCAGGGTCAGACGCCCCAGAGCTTCAAGGCAAAGCTGCTGCGCGATACCTACAACAGCCTGACAGACGACGAGAAAGAGATCCTCACCGACGCGGCGAAGATCCTCGTCATGAAGGGCATCAAAGTCAAGCTGGTACAGGGCGAGACATTCAACATCAAGATCACCTACCCCTATGATTTGAAGATCGCACGGTCTCTTTTAGATGAGGAAACAGAATGATCAACACCGTATACCGCCTGTGCGCGCCGCGCAGGTTTGAAATCGCGTTCAGCGACCTTGACGTCACACAGGGCGTGATCGTGCGCCCGACCCACCTCTCGATCTGTAACGCCGACCAGCGCTACTATCAGGGCACGCGCGACATCAAGGTGCTCAAAGAAAAATTGCCCATGGCGCTGATCCACGAAGGGATCGGACAGGTCGTCTACGACAGCACCGGCAGCTTTCAGCCGGGCGACCGCGTCGTCATGGTGCCCAACATCCCCTGCGAAGAGGACGAGGTGATCGCCGAAAACTACCTCAGATCGAGCAAGTTCTGCGGCAGCTCCTCCGACGGCTTCATGCAGGAATACTATCAGCTCACCCCCGACCGTCTGGTCAAGCTCCCCGAGAGCGTCGATTTGGACGTTGCCGCGTTCACCGAGCTGGTATCTGTCAGCGTACACGCGATCACACGCTTCAAGTCGGTCGCGCATAACCGCCGCGAGATCGTCGGTGTGTGGGGCGACGGCAACCTCGCCTATATCACCTCGCTCCTGCTCAAAAAGATGCTCCCGCACAGCGAGATCCACGTGTTCGGCATCAACCGCGAGAAGCTCTCTGACTTTTCCTTTGCCGACGGTACCCACCTGACCACCGATATCCCCGAGGGACTGGCGCTTGACCATGCCTTTGAATGTGTCGGCGGCAACGGTTCTCCCATCGCGATCGAGCAGATCATCGGCGTCATCCGACCCGAGGGCACGATCTCGATCCTCGGCGTGAGCGAATATCCCGTGCCGATCAACACGCGCATGATCCTCGAAAAGGGTCTGCGGCTCTTCGGCACCAGCCGATCGGGCAGGATCGATTTTCAGCGCACGGTCGAGCTGTACCGCGAATACCCCGAGATCCCGATCCACCTGAGCCGTCTGGTCGGCAATATTGTGGAGATCAACAAATACGCCGACATCAAAGAGGCGTTCGAGGTCGACATCAAAAAGGCGTTCGGCAAGACTATTATGCACTGGAATATATAAAAAGGCTCTGTAATCTTGGATGTTTCATATCAACAAAAAGGTTGATGTATTATTTGTAGGGGAGGGGTGCTCCCCGTTGGGGAGACGTCACGAAGTGACAGAGGGGGAGGCGTCTCCGCCGAGGAATGCTCCTCCCGTTCGCGTGACATTTGTCACGCGATTGGTTGCAGAAACCGCTATTGGACTATATATCTGTATGAACCATATACTGTTATATGAAATATTTGTCCGTCAATTTTGACGGACAATCGGGAGGGACACGCATGTCCCTCCCTTTTTTATCGTAGGGACGACCATCGGTCGTCCGCCGTCGCAACAGCTTTTCTCTCCTATCTATCGTTTTCGGAGATATCTCTATGTTCATCATTCCGCGGATGGGGACACGCGTGTCCAAGCCCCTCCCCTACAGCAATAACAAAAAGAAGCTCACTATGAACCATGCGTTCACAGTGAGCTTTTGTTATAACATATTCGATCAATACATGCCGCCCATGTCGGGTGCCGCGGGAGCAGCGGCAGGAGCCGGCTCCTTAATGTCCGCGACAAGACTCTCGGTGGTCAGTACCATTGAAGCGACGGAAGCCGCGTTCTGCAGTGCGGAGCGGGTGACCTTGGTCGGGTCAACGATACCGGCGGAGATCATGTCGGTGTACTCCTCTTCCAGCGCGTTGAAGCCGTAGCCGACCTTATCCTCGCGACGAATGTTCTCGACGATAACAGAGCCTTCCAGACCCGCGTTCTTCGCGATCTGCTTGATCGGCGCCTCGAGCGCGCGCAGAACGATCTGCACACCGGTCTTGGTGTCGCCTGTGGTGGTGTCGAGCAGCTTTGCGACAGTGGGGATCGCGTTGATCAGCGCTACGCCGCCGCCCGCGACGATGCCTTCCTCAACAGCCGCCTTAGTAGCGGAGAGAGCATCCTCGATGCGCATTTTCTTCTCTTTCATCTCGATCTCGGTAGAAGCGCCGACCTTGATGACCGCTACGCCGCCGGCGAGCTTCGCCAGACGCTCCTGCAGCTTCTCACGATCAAAGTCAGAGGTGGTGTTCTCAATCTGCTGACGGATCTGGCTGACACGGTTCTTGATCTCGTTCTGGTCGCCCTGACCGTCAACGATGATGGTATCTTCCTTAGTGATCTTGACCTGACGCGCACGACCGAGCTGGTCAATGGTAGCGTCCTTGAGCTCCAGACCGAGGTCGGAGGTGATGACGGTACCGCCGGTCAGGATCGCGATATCCTGCAGCATTTCCTTGCGTCTGTCACCGAAGCCGGGCGCCTTGACAGCGACCGCGGTGAAGGTGCCGCGCAGCTTGTTGAGTACCAGCGTAGTGAGCGCCTCGCCCTCAACATCCTCGGCGATGATGACGAGCTTTCTGCCGGACTGCACGATCTGCTCGAGCAGGGGCAGGATCTCCTGCGTATTGGAGATCTTCTTATCGGTGATCAGGATGAGCGCGTCGTCGATCTCAGCGACCATCTTGTCGGTGTCGGTGACCATGTAGGGAGCGATATAACCGCGGTCGAACATCATACCCTCGACGACCTCGGAATAGGTCTCGGCGGTCTTGCTCTCTTCGACCGTGATAACGCCGTCGGTGGAGACCTTCTCCATCGCCTCGGCGATCAGCTTGCCGATGTATTCATCCGCGGAAGAAATGGTGGCGACACGCGCGATGTCATCGGTGCCGGAGATCGCCTTGGAGTTCTCGGTGATCGCCTTGACAGCCTCGTCGACCGCCATGCTGATGCCCTTCTTGAGCACCATGGGGTTCGCGCCTGCGGCAACATTCTTCATACCCTCGTTGACGAGCGCCTGAGCCAGCAGGGTCGCGGTGGTGGTACCGTCGCCCGCTACATCGTTGGTCTTGACGGAAACTTCCTTGACGAGCTGTGCGCCCATATTCTCAAACGCGTCCTCGAGCTCGATCTCCTTGGCGATGGTCACGCCGTCATTGGTGATGAGCGGAGCGCCGAATTTTTTATCCAATACAACGTTGCGGCCCTTGGGACCTAATGTGATCTTGACGGTATCGGCGAGCTGGTCGATACCGGACTGGAGCGCCTTGCGGGCGTCCTCACCGTATACGATTTGTTTAGCCATAATTCATTTACCTCCCAATTATTCTACAATAGCGAGAATATCGCTCTGGCGAACGATGGTGTAATCCTCGCCGTCGACCTTGACGTCGGTGCCGGCGTACTTGGAAGCGATCACCTTGTCGCCTACCTTGATGGTCATCTTGACCTCGTTGCCGTCGACAACACCGCCGGGGCCTACCGCGACAACATTCGCGAACTGGGGCTTCTCCTGAGCGGCAGTGGACAGAACGATACCGGAAGCAGTGGTCTCCTCCGCGTCGTCGAGCTTGAGAACTACCTTATCGAGTAAGGGTTTGATGGTCATATCTATTCCTCCTTCAATAAATACAATGGTCATTGCGACGGTTCCCGAACCTCCCTATGCTTAGGAAGGCGCCCAACCGGGCGAGGGTTGCCGACGCAATTCTATCCGCGTTGAGATTGTCATCGCAAAAGAAAAGACGCACGCGTCCGATCTCAACCGGATCTCGGCTGTTTAGCACTCTTTATCCCCGAGTGCTAAATCTATTGTAAACCATAATAAGGAAAAAATCAAGGGGGTTTTTGCGATTTCATAAAAAGTTAATAATTCAGGTGGAAAGAGGCAGTCCGAAAGCTATTTTCAAGACTCCCTTTGGGAAAAGAAAGGTTTTATCAGAGTGTTTCCAAGCCTCCCTTTCCTAAGGGAGGTGGCTCGAAGAGCCGGAGGGTTGCTATCATCAATTACGCTCTAAAAGCGGGTTTATCCGCGATTGGCTAAGCGCCACTGCCTTTCCCAAAGGAAGGCTTTTTTTCTTCAAACTAAAACACCGCCTGTATCAACAGACGGCGTTGTGTTCTTCATTATTCTGCTTTTGATTCGGCAGCCTCATCCGCCTTTGTCGCGGCGGGAGCCGGCTTTGTCTCTGCGGGAGGCTCCGTGGGCGGCGTCCACATCTCAACCTCACCGAGCGCGGTAGCCGGGATCTCGATACCGAGCTTATCCCTGATCTCAGCGTTCACCATATTGGTGCAGTCGTGCTTATACGCGACCGGCAGGGTGGATATCTTGACATGCTCAAACAGGATGTCATGTACCATGTCGGCTGCCTTTCTGCCGATGGACTCATAACTGATCACACTGGTAGCCAGCGCGCCCTGCGCTAAAATCGTTTCATCACCGCAGAAAATGGGGATCTTGTTCTCATGGGAAAAGGTGATGAGCGTATCGATATTCGCGTACAGGAACTTGTCGACCGGAACGTACATGGTCTCGGTTTTGGCGTCCTTGATCTTATCCAGAGCACCGGTGAGCGAATCCTTGTCATCGATCGTATACTGTGTGCAGGTCAAGCCGATGTTCTCCGCCTCACGCGCGGCGACGATACCCTGCTCGACCGCGTCGGGATCGGTACCGCTGTACAGCGACGCAACGGTCTTTGCCTTCGGCATCAGCGTTTTGATCAGGTCAATCTGCTCAAAGCAGGGCGTGTAGCTCGATACACCGGTGACGTTGCCGCCGGGCACCTCGTTGCTGTCGACCAGTCCGATCACGTCGGGGCTGTTGACCGCCGCGAATACGACGGGCTTATCCTTCGTCAGCTCAGCCGCGGTCTCGGAAGCAAAGCGTCCGATGGTATACAGCAGATCACAGCCGCCGTCGAGCAGCTCCTTGATCTTGGTGCGGCAGACTTCCTCGTTGTCCTCCACGACATAGGTGACCTCGATATTGCCCAGCAGGTTGCGCTCATCCATCTCGAGCATAAAGCCGCTGTAGCAATCCTTACTGGCGCTGCCCAGACCCGTCTGGACGATGCCGACCTTGTAATGATCGCTGTAGATCGTTTCGGCGACCTGAGCGCCGGACACAACGGAATCATTGGTCGATATACTGTTATCTTTTTCGTTCTTGCTCTTAACAGCCATTCTGACAGCGAGGAAAGCAACGCCCGCGATCACGATGACCAATAAGATACTCAGCAAAACAATAGGAATCCGTTTCTTCATGCAAGCCTCCTTATACGAAGCTGAAAAGATGGTATGACGGCTGAATCGCCGCATTATCATTGCTTATCTTATTCTGATAATTATACCGTATTCTCATAAAAAAGTCAAATTCACGGGTTATAATTCCAATATAGAATTATTTGTAATACTGATACACCTGACATTTCAGGGTGCCGTTATAGAGCTTGCGGCGCTTATCGGCGGCTCTGCCGAAGAGCTGCTCGAACCTTTCGTCCGGAGAGATGATCGTATAGGAATGGAACGGCTTTTGACTGAACTTCTCCCCCATCGCCCGATACAGATCGCGCGCCTGTTCGATATCGAGCAGCCGCTCGCCGTAGGGCGGGTTGGTGATCACGCTCACTCGCTCAAAGCTGTCGGTATAATCACGGAAATCACGCTTCTCAAAGCGGATCCTGTCGCTGACTCTCCCAAGCTCCGCGTTATGCCGCGCCAGCTCCAAGGAGGCGTCGTCGATATCATAGCCGTAGCCCATGAACGCCGCCTCATCACGTTCTTCATCACGCGCACGCTGACGCTCGCTTTCAATGACGGCGGGATCGATCTGCGCCCACGCTTCAAAGGCAAATTCACGGTCGACGCCCGGCATGATGTTCAGCGCTTTGCGGGCGGCTTCGATGACGATCGTGCCGCTGCCGCAGAACGGATCGACCACGATATGATCCTTTCGTACGCGTGCGAGCTCAACCATCGCGGCGGCGAGGGTCTCCTTCATCGGCGCGTCATTCGACAAGGCGCGGTAACCGCGTTTGTTCAGCGCCGCGCCGGTCGTGTCGAGATAAACGCTGACACGGTTCTTGAAGATGCGGAACTGGATCTGATGCACGCCGCCGTCCTCCTCGAACCACGAGGTGTGATAGCGCTCCCTGAGCTTTTCGACGACCGCCTTTTTAATGATCTTCTGGCAGGCAGGGATGGAGTTGAGCTCCGAGCTCAGACTGCTGCCCTTGACGGGGAACGCGTCACGCTCGCCGATATAGCGGCTCCAATCAGCCGCCTTGACCCCCTCAAAAAGGGTATCAAAATCCCGCGCTTCAAACTCAGCCATCAGGATGAACACCCTCGCGCAAAGGCTCGAGCAGAGATTGGCGCGCACCAGGGTGCTTTCATCGCCCGAAAACAGCACCTTGCCGTTTTCGGCGCGGACGCCGGATATTCCTTTGAATTTCAGATCGTTGGCGGCAAGCCCTTCCAGCCCCAGCAGACAGGGCGCGACAAACTGCATAGGATCATCCTCCTTTTATCAAGTCCATTATAGCACGGAAACTGCCTTTCGGCAACGAAGAATCTTGTAGGGCGTGGGTTTCGGTGAAATCGTAGGGTACGGCGGACACACGTGTCCATATGCCGTACCGCAGCGAAGCATTAGGCAACGAATTCTAACGGTCGAGGATACGAAACATTTCCTCATTGGACATGTTGTTTAACCAACGCCCTGCCGCGGGAGGAGCAAGCCCCTCCCCTACGATAAGCGTTATATAACGAAAGCGGACAGCAGAAACGCTGTCCGCTCGTGCAAGGGAAGATCTAACGGAGCTTCTCCCCTTTCTTTCAATCAGTTAAGATCGGACGATCTCGTCCTTATCCCGTGATAATCGGGACTGATGCGGCAATGAAAACGCAGTTCCACAGCCTTACAATGACAAAACGTTTACTCGCCGGATGTCGGAACCAGCAGGCCGTATTTGCCGTCATCACGCAGATAGACGACGTTGACCTCGTTGGTATCCGCGTTAGTGAACATATAGAACTTGTGACCGACCATGTTCATCTGCAGGATCGCCTCATCCACCGAGATCGGCTTGACGGGGATCTCCTTGGTGCGGACGATGGTGTACTCCTCTTCCTCGATCTCCGGCTCTTCCGCGGGAGCGACCAGCTCCTCGAGAGAGCCTTTTCTGAGGCGTTTCTCCAGCTTCGACTTATTCTTTCTCAACTGACGACCGAGGACGTCGATACACTTATCTACAGCGTCATTCATCTCAGGCATTGTCTTTTCAGCTCTGTAAACCATCGACTTGTCACGGATCGTGATCTCAACAGTCTGAGAGTTTTTGTCAACGGTGGCGACCACAAACGCCTGAGCCTCATCGGAGAAGATCTTGTCAAATTTTGAAAGCTTCTTCTCGACTCTCTGTTTGAAGTTGTCCCTAAGATTACACTTGCGTTCGGTGTAGGTAATCTTCATAATAATGCCTCCCAGCAATAATTTATTTACGACCGCCGCCGTTCCCGCGTCGGGAATAGCCGCGGCTCTCGCCACGTTTAAGGTCGGACATCTTATCCTCGGAGGTGCGCTTAAACTTGCTCATCATATCCTCAAAGGATCCGCCCGACGAAGAGCTCTGCCACTCAAAGTCGCCCGGAGAGGTGACCGGAGGCGCGGGCTCATATTTCTTTCTCTGTTTTTGGGGTTCACGCGTACGCGGCTTGCCTTTCGCCGCGGGCTTTTTTCTTGCGTCAGCTTTTTCCAGCTGTTTCATCGACAGCGCGACCTTGCCGTCATCGGCGACGGAGATCACCTTGACCGTCACAGCCTGTCCGATCTTGAGGACGGATTTGATGTCCTCGATATAGGAGCGGGATATCTCAGAGATATGGATCATCCCGCGAGAACCATCTTCGGTCTCGACAAACGCGCCGAAGTTAGTGATGCCTGTTACCTTCCCGTTTACGATTTCGCCTACACTCAATGCCATTCAGTTATTTTCCCCTTAACTCTTTACTGTGCCAAGGCCCCTCAGCCTTGATGAAGTGATAAATGCTTAGTCACCGGCTACGTTGACAAATACACGCTCGCCCTCTTTGATATAATCAAGATCATCGCGGGCGATCTGTTCCGCCAAAGCGGAAAAATCAGAATCCGTGCCGGTGGAATTATACAGTTTTTGGATATCCTCGTTTTTGATCTCCTGTACCGTGATCTGCTCCTTGAGCTCATCCAGCTCCGCCTGACGTTCGCGGATCTGCGAGCGGATGCCGATAATCGATACCATGGAGTAAATCAAAAACGCTACCGCAGCCAAAGAGATCACGACGATCACAGGGCGGGACAGAAGTCTTCTACCCTCGCTCTGCGGCTCTTCTGCGTTGTCGCGTTTTCGCTTTGACGCGGTATGCGGTTTTTTTGTTTCTTTTTTGCTCATGATATTTATCCTTATTGAAGCGCCGACGTTGTCGTTTTGACCTTTCGGCACGATGGTTTTGTTTTTTCTCAGCCGCATATCGATGCAACTTATCTATTATTACATCTACATTATACAACAGATAGGCTATGGACTTCAATAGGTAATTGAAAAAAATTTGTAAAATTTTTCGTATTTTTTGTACAAAACTACGTATCTTCTTCGCCAAAAATGCGTACACCTTACCCATAACGCTGCCCAGTGTAAGGCGATACGCTAAGAATCCGACCGCCTCGCCGAACAGGATGAACGCCCGCACATCCCCCTTATTGAACGGCAGTGAGAACAGAGAGGTGATCACGCCGCACACCGTGAAGAATACGATATCGGAGATCAGCACATGGATTTTTCCCGCGCGCAGTACCATACGCGCGGCGCGGATTACATCATACAGCACGCCGAGCGCCGCACCCAGCACCAGTGACCACAAAAAGTAGGCGGTCTGGGCGGAAAGAGAGATCCCCATCAGCGGAACAGCCGCGAGCGCAGTGATCCGTTGGACGCGCCCAGATATTGCAGCGAGGTGATCAGCCCGTCGATCACCACATCGCCGCTCTCGAGACTCAGCTTGCTGATATGCAGTCCCGTGCCCTTGACAACCAAGGTCGCGTCGCTCAATTTGACGTTGATGGTCTGTTCATCGAACCCGGACACATCCTCTACCCCGCTGAGCGTAAGCAGCTTGCGGTTATCCAGCGTCAGGATATGCGGCTTTTTCATCATAGCTTCAGGCATAACAAATCCCCCATATTATCTTAT
>ONUI01000168.1 GCA_900320995.1 uncultured Eubacteriales bacterium | reverse complement strand
TTTATTGCGATTAAAGTCGATGGTGATGGTGTCGCGGTGGAGGTTGAGCTGAGTCGTGCGCACGCCTGCCGCGTTGAGCATCTTCTTGGAGGCGATCGTCTCAGGCTCATCGGCATATTTGTCATAGAGATAGACCACCTCGGTGATGCCGCTTTGGATGATCGCCTTCGCGCACTCGTTGCAGGGGAAGAGGTCGACATAAAGACGGGAGCCCTCGAGGGACTTTCCGTGAGCATTGAGGATGGCGTTCAGCTCGGCGTGTACGACATACTGATACTTGGTGTCCTCACCCTCACGATCCCATGAGAAGGTGTCGTCAGAGCATCCGTAGGGAAAACCGTTGTAGCCGGTGCTGAGGATGCGTTTGCTTTTGTTGACAATACAGGCGCCGACCTGGGTGTTGGGATCCTTTGAGCGTTTTGCCGCCAATATCGCAACGCCCATAAAGTATTCATCCCAAGAAATGTAGTCTTCTCTTTTCATTTTGACCTCCTGATGGTATATCATGATAACGCGTTTCGTATAATGGATAATGATTAGGGGTTGAGCTCCTTGAGCTTGCTCAGGCAATCGGCGCATACCGGCTTGCTCTTGAAGTCGGTCAGATCCTCGCTGTTGCCGCAGAAGGTACAGCTCATGGCGTACTTTTTGATGACGATCGCATCCGGCTCGGTGAAGAGCTCGATGGTATCGTCGGTGTGCAGATCATACTTGGAGCGCAGGGGTTTGGGGATGACGACGCGCCCCAGCTTATCGATTTTACATAAAAATCCGGCTGGTTTCATTTTGGTACTTCCTTTTGATTTCTGTTTCTGACAAAAGTTTACCAAAAGCAGGTAATTATGTCAAGGTATATAGAAAGATTGTTGAATTTTGTAAAACCTGTACAAATTCAAGGGTCGATTTTTGATGTTTGGGATAAGGAGAGGGTAAATGGATGTCATATGTATTCGGCGCGATGATCACGATATCGTTTATCTACGCGGTGTTCAGCGGGAATATCGATCAGATGAGCACCGGGATCCCCGAGGCGGCGGGCTCGGCGATCGAGCTGCTAATCTCCATCAGCGGGATGCTGATCATGTGGTCGGGGTTCATGCGGATCGCCAAGGATTGCGGGCTGATCGAGAAGCTGTCGCGGCTGTTCGCGCCGCTGCTCAGTCGGCTGTATCCCGACGTCGCGGTGGATTCGGACGCATTCCGTTATATCTCAATGAACATCAGCGCGAATCTGCTGGGATTGGGCAATGCCGCGACGCCGCTCGGGATCAAGGCGATGGGAGAGTTGAAGAAACACAGCCTGCATGATACCGCGACGGACAGCATGGTGACGTTCGTTTTGATGAACACCGCGTCGATGCAGTTGATCCCGACCACGGTAGCGGCACTCAGAAAGAGCTATGGCTCGGCGCAACCCTTCGATGTGCTGTTGTGCGTGTGGATCACCTCGGCGGCGGCGCTGACTGCCGCGCTGACGTCATCAAGTCTGATAAGGAGGCTTACATGGAAGCGGTCATCCCAATCATCATTACGGCGCTGTGCGTCTACGGATTATTCAAGCGCGTGAATATTTTTGACAGCTTCACCGAGGGCGCCAAAGAGGGCTTTTTGACGGTGAAGTTCGTCGCGCCGACCATGATCGCGCTGCTCGTGGCGGTCGGTACGCTGAGAGCCTCGGGCGCACTGGATCATCTTGCGGGATTGATACGACCGCTCGCGGAGAAGGTGGGGTTTCCTGCCGAATTGGTGCCGATGGGATTACTGCGGCCGGTATCGGGCTCGGGCGCGACAGCGCTGTTGACGGGGATCTATGAGAACAACGGACCCGACAGCTTTGTCGGACGATGCGCGAGCGTGGTGGCGGGTTCGACGGAGACGACCTTTTATGCTGTGAGCATGTACTACGGCGCGGCAGGCATCAAAAAAATCCGCCATACGCTGTTTTCGGCGCTGTTGGCGGATTTCACCGCGATCGTCATCAGTGTGGTGACGGTAGGGTGGTTGATGGCATGAATAGAGATACAGGTGGAACATCCGTTGTGGGAAAGTCATTTGGTATTCGTGTCGGTTTGTGGGCAAGCTGTGTGATCAATGGTAAGTGGAAATGCGCTTCGCGTCCGGATGGCATTGTAACAAACGTTTCGGGAGGGTCAAGACCCTCCCCTACAATGGGTGAGGAAAAGCACTGCTCCTCTTTGTGGGATTGCCACGGGATAAATCCCTCGCAATGACAGATAGAGGAAAGGGAGGCTGTTAATTTTGCTTCATTCTTGTGCGGGTGAGCTTTTTCTTTAGTTCCTTCGGCTTGAAGGGGATGAGGGGATAAAGGTAGCTTTTGCCGCTGATGGTTTTGTTGCTCGCGAGCAGGAAGAAAAGGATGATGATCCCGATGATGAAGCCCGCGATGTTGCCGATATAGGTGGCGGTGAGCAGGATGAAGCGCGCGTATTTCAGCGAGAAGCCCAGCTCGTAGTTGGGCTGGCTGTAGTTGGCGATGGTGACAAAGGCGACGTAGAGGGTAGAGGCGGTGGTGAACCATCCCGCGTTGACCGCGAACTGGCTGAACGCGATCGCGCCGATGATGCCGATGGCGGAGGTCAGAGAGCTCGGCGTGTGGAGCGCCGCGAGGCGCAGTCCGTCGATGCACAGCTCCATGATGATGAGCTGCCAGTAGATCGGCAGGCTGGTCGGCTCGATCTGCAAAACGAATTGAAAAACCGGCGGGACAAGCTCGGGATTTTGCAGGCACAACAGCCATAACGGGGTGAGCAGGACTGAGGCGATGGTGATCAAGTAACGCGTGATGCGGATATAGGTGCCCGTGATGGGCGGAAAATAGTAGTCGTCGGCTTCTTCGAGAACATCAAAGATCGAGGTCGGGATGAGGAGAGCGGAGGGAGAGTTATCGACGAGGATGACGATGTTGCCCTTGAGACAGACCGCCGCGGCGACGTCGGGGCGCTCGGTGTATTTGATCTTCGGAAAGGGATTGAGCCACTTCTTTTGATAGAGCGCCTCGATCAAGCTCTGCTGATTCATGCTCAGATTGGCGATGTCGAGGTTCTTGATGCGGTCGGTGATATTGTGCAGGAGCGTGTGGTCGACCTTGTTGTCCATATAACAGATGATGACGTCGCTCTTACTCTCACTGCCGACGGTCATCGCCTTGGTGACGAAGTTCGCGGAGCGGATGCGGCGGCGGATCAGCGCGGAGTTGAAGATGACCGTCTCGACAAAGCCGTCCTTACTGCCGCGCAGCACCTTGTCATCCTCGGGCTCCGAGGTGGAGCGCTGAGGATAGGTGCGCATATCAAAGGCAATCGCGGCGGAAAAGCCCTCGGCGATCAGGCAGGGGATGCCGCTGAGCACGTTCTTGACGACCTCGTCGGGTTGATCGACAACGCTGATCTCGACATAGGGAACACAGTGGCGGCAGAATTCTTCGGCAGAGCTGAGGTATCGGGGTTCGGTGTGATTGTAAAAGAATTCCATCAGCTTTTCCATGATGTCGTCCTTGATCAGTCCGTTGATGTAGAAGATGACGGCTTTCTTGCCTGAGATGACGATGTTGCGCTCGATGATGTCGAAGCAGTCGTCACATCGCAGGAGGTCGGACAGCTTTTTGCGGTTGGCTTCATAGGATGAAGTGAAGATAGGATCAGATCCTTTCGGAAAGAGTCAGAGGGAGATTTTTGAAATTTTAATAGATTTATCATTATTTTTTTCGGAGTTGCATAGATTTATGCAACTTTTTTCTTTATCTCGGCATAGGTGAGACCGGTGTTAGGAGGAATAAGATGAAACCGAGAGAAAAAGAGTTTTGCCGTCTGATGACGGTGGTTGCCGATCCGATCAAAGCGGCGCGTAAGGCGGGCTACAAGCACCCCGAAAGGGCGTGGTCCGAGCTTTCCGCGCGGAAGGAGATCGTCAGCGAGATCCGCCGCCGATGCGAGAATATCCAGCGAGATCCGCCGCCGATGCGAGAATATCCGCTCAGTATATGAGCATACCGCGATCTGCGGTCTGTACAAGCTCGCCTACGGCGGCGTGAGCGACGCCCTGACCTTGCTTTATCGGGACGACCTCAGTGAAGAGGATCTGAGGATGCTCGACCTGAGGAATGTATCGGAGATCAAGCGAACGGATAAAGGGATCGAAGTGAAGTTTTGCGACAGGATCAAGGCGATCGACAAGCTGCAGGAGCTGTTGGACAGCGGTGCGGAGCACGGAAACGGTTCGGGTCTGTTGGACGCGATCCTGAGCTCCGCCGAGGCGCTCGGCAATTGCGCCGGGAGTGAGACAGATGACCTATAAATCGCTGTCCGCAAAACAGCTCAAGGCGATGTTTTGGTGGGCGAAGGGCTCGGGATACGAGCGCTATGACGCCGTCATCTGTGACGGCGCCGTTCGCTCGGGCAAGACCTTCGCGCTGTCCCTGTCCTTTGTTCTGTGGGCGAGCGTTACCTTTGACGGCGCTTTGTTGGGCTTTTGCGGCAAGACGATCACGGCGTTGCGGCGCAACGTGATCATACCTCTCCTGCCTTGTCTGAAGGAGCTCGGCTTTGACGTAAAGGAAAGCGTGAGCAACAATCGCTTGACGATCCGATACGGACAACATGAAAATACCTTTTTTCTCTTTTCGGGGAAGGATGAAGGCTCCGCCTCTCTCATCCAGGGCGTCACCCTGTCAGGGGTGCTCTTTGATGAGGTGGCGTTGATGCATATCCTTCACACTGGTTTTACCGGGAATGGATCCAGAACAGAAAGCGGAAAAACGCGCTGTACATCCATTTTCGGATGCGGGACAACCCCTCTCTTTCCCAAAAGATGCTCAAGCGGTATGAGAGCCTGTATACGGGTGCTTTTTACCGTCGGTTCATCGAAGGAGAGTGGGTGAGTGTCTCGGGCGCTGTCTATCCCTTTATGGGGGACAGCAGTATGTTCATCCCACCGCCCGACCTACAGTTTGAGGAATACTGTGTCTCCTGCGATTATGGCACGGTCAATCCGACATCGATGGGGTTGTGGGGGCGTATGGGTGATACTTGGTATCGCCTGCGCGAGAGCTATTATGACGCGCGAAAGGTGGGCAAAAGCAGAACAGATGAGGAACATTATGATTCTTTAGAAGAATTATTGGGTGAGCTTTTGCCGACGGCGGTGATCGTCGATCCGTCCGCCGCCAGCTTTATCGAGGTAATCGAGCGGCACGGGCGTTATCCTGTCGTCAGAGCGGATAACAACGTCATCGACGGTATCCGCAAGACGAGTCAGGCGCTGCGTGACAGAGAGATCGTCATCTGCGACACCTGTACCGACGCGATCCGTGAGTTCTCACTCTATCGCTGGGATGAGAACAAGCCGATGGACACGGTGATCAAGCGCGACGACCACGCAATGGATGACATACGCTATTTTGTCAGTTACATAAAGGCGAATGAGGAACCCCTCCACTTTGCCTTTATCGAACGAACGTAAACACAACAGGAGGTATCA
>ONUI01000062.1 GCA_900320995.1 uncultured Eubacteriales bacterium | reverse complement strand
GGCGTCAAGGCGCTCGACGATATCAGCTTCACCGCCGACAGCGGCGAGGTCGTCGGACTCTTAGGCCCCAACGGCGCGGGTAAAAGTACCACCATGAACATCATCACGGGCTATCTGGGCGCGACGTCGGGCACCGTGCTGATCGACGGCGCCGATATCCTCACCGCCCCCAAGGCGGCAAAGGCAAAAATCGGCTATCTGCCCGAGCAGCCGCCGCTCTACCTCGATATGACGGTGCGCCGCTACCTCGAGTTCATCTTTGACCTCAAGAAGGTGCGCCTGCCTAAAAAGGAACACATCAACGAGGTCATGGAGATCGTGAAGATCGCGGACGTCGCCGACCGTGTCATCAAGAACCTCTCCAAGGGTTACCGTCAGAGAGTCGGCTTCGCGGGCGCTTTGATGGGCAATCCACCCGTGCTGATCCTCGACGAACCGACCGTCGGACTCGACCCCAAGCAGATCATCGACATCCGCAAGCTGATTAAGTCGCTGGGCAAAAAGCACACCATCATCTTCTCGTCCCATGTCCTCAGCGAAGTGTCCGCCGTATGCGACCGTATCGTGATGATCAACAACGGCAAGCTCGTCGCGGACGCCAAGACCGATGAGCTCAGCGAGACCCTCAGCGGCAGCGGCATCCTCGCGCTGGAGGTCGACGGCGCCACTGCCACCGTGCGCAGCGCGATCAGCTCCGTCGACGGCGTCAAGCGCGTCACCAAGGGCGCGGGACTGAGCTACACCGTCGAATTCGAGACCGGCGTCGATATCCGACGCGGCGTATTCAACGCGCTCTCCAAGGCGAACTGCCCCATCCTGATGATGCGTCCGGGCGGCATGACGCTCGAAGAGAGCTTCCTGAAACTGACCGAAGGAGGTGAGGGCTGATGTCTGCCATCATCAAAAGAGAACTAAGCTCCTATTTTAACTCAGCGATCGGCTATATCGTCCTCGCCGTATTCTATTTCTTCTCCGGACTGTTCTTCTATATGTACTGCCTGCTGTCGAACACCACCTCGATGAGCTATGTCTTTTTGAGCATGCTGATGATCGTGATGCTGGTCATCCCGATCATTACGATGAAGAGCTTTTCCGAAGAACGCAAGCAAAAAACCGATCAGGCGCTGTTGACCGCGCCGATCAGCCTGACCGAGATGGTGCTGGGCAAATTCTTCGGCGCGTTCCTGCTGTATTGTATCTGCAACGCGATCTACATACTCTACGCCATCATCCTCTCGTTCTACGCGACACCCGACTGGGCGGTCTTTCTGACCACCATGCTCGGTATGCTGTTGATGGGCGGCGCGCTGATCGCGATCGATCTGTTTATCTCGGCGCTCACCGAGAGTCAGGTGATCGCCGCGGTGGTATCCATCGGTATCGGACTGCTGATCTACATGCTGGATTCACTGTCCAACGTATTCAACGTCGACTGGTTGACCACCCTCTTCCACAACATTTCCTTCGACGCGCATTTCACCAACTTCATCAACGGAATCATCAATTTGACCAGTGTCGTCTTCTTCCTCTCTGTGATCGCGATCTTCCTGTTCTTATGCGTCAGAGTGTTTGAGAAGCGCCGCTGGAGCTAAGGAGGTCAAACATGAAACAGAATATGAATGCCTCCGAAAACAAGACGACCAAGACGGCAAAGCCGAAGAACCGCAAGCTCACCCGCGGCGCGATGTCCATCCTGCTGACCGTGCTGTTCATCGCGGCAGTGGTACTGGTCAACATCGTCCTTTCCGTCATTACCAATACACATCCGCTGTATATCGACGTGACCGAGAATGCTTCTTATCAGCTCCAGAAGGAAACCAAAGAGTATCTCGATGAGATCAAGGATCCTGTCGATATCTATGTGCTCCAGAAGGAGACCGACTTTGAAAGCGGCGACAGCACCAACTACAAATATCGCGTGCAGGCGAACAAGCTGATCCACGCCATCGAGAACAGCTCCGACAACATCACCCTGCATTATGTCGATCTCGCCGCCGAACCGACCTTCACCACCCCCTACACGCAGGTCGACTGGACAAAAAGCCATGCCGTCCTCGTCAAGAGCGGCGATCTCTACCGCGCGGTCGATCTGACTGATATGTTCGACTTCGATCAGGAACAGTACAGCCAGTACGGCAACATCGTCATCACCGGTCAGAAGGTCGAGCAGGCGCTCACCACCGCGATCGTCAACGTCACCACCAAGGAAAAGACCAAGGTAACCGTGCTCACCGGTCAGGGTGAACAGGATATGTCCGCCTTCACCAAGCTGCTCGAAAACAACGCCTATGAGATCGAGACCGTCAGCCTGCTCAACGAGTCGATCTCCGATGACAGTGAATTCGTCATCATCTACGATCCCGACGTCGACCTTGACGACAAGGCATACGACACCTTGACCAAGTGGCTCAACAATGACGGCAAATTCGGCCACAACCTGTTCTACTTCCCGAACGATCAGCACGAGCTCAGCGAGTTCCCGAATCTGAACGCCCTGCTCGCAGATTACGGTATGGAAGTGCGTTACGGCTATGTCTACGAAAACGACGAGAAACACATCATTCCCGGCGCCAATCACTATGTCTCCCTCTATGACTACGGCGAGGATACCACCTATACCGATAATCTCCGCAATTCCTCCATCCCCGTTGTCATGATGCTGACGATGCCCGTCGACATCACCAATGAAACGATGGCAAAGCCGCTGCTCAAATCCTCCGATAAGAGCTTCTTCTTCCCCAGAGATATGCAGGAAGACGCCATCAAGGATTTCGATCCCAAGACCGAGTCCCTCAACGGCGCCGCGATCGGTATCCGCAACGACGGTACAGAGGGCAGCAAGAATTCCTCTGTCGTCGTCATCGGCTCCTATGACGCGCTCACCGCTAATTACCTGTCAACGACCGCGTATAACAACGCCGCCTACTTCGTCAACCTCTTCAACACACTTTCCAACCGTGACGATATCAGCGTTGTGATCGAGGGTAAGGATCCTTCCTCTAAAGAACTCGGTATCAAATCGATGAACGAAATTACTTTCCCTGCTTTACTCACTTCTGGACTTAAATTAGACCATTTCCCGTTCTATATTCCACCTATCATCCCGATCGCCGTTCTGGTCATCGGACTGATCATCTGGATCCGCAGGAGGCATAAATAATGGAAGAGAATAAACAAAATATGGTAGATGCTGTCGAAGAGACCAACCCGACAGCCGAAGATATCGAACCGAAAACCGAATCGACCGAACCTGTCGCCGATACGACAGAAAACACGATCGAAACGGATAACGAAGAGCAAGATGAAAACGACAGCGCACTCAACAGCTTTTTGAGCCGCGAGCAGGAAGAGAAAAAGACAAAGCCTGCCGGTAAACGCAAGCCGATCCTGATCCTGATCATCGCCCTCGCGGCGGTCGCGATCCTGGTCACGCTGCTGATCGTCCTGCTCTCTCGCCCGCCGAAGGGAGAAGATACGATCACCACAGCGGACTTATCGCTCCAAGTCAACGAGGACGGCGTACACGAGGCAAAGATCGCCGTCGATGAAAACGGCAAGATCGAACAGAACGGTACAGGTTCTCTGCTGACCTATGTTCCCTCACAGATCAAGAAGATCGATGTGGAGAATCAGGACGGTTCCTTCAGCGTCACCGCCGAAACCCCGTCGGGCGAGGCGACCGTGTACAAGCTCGTCGGATTCGAGAAATACCCGATGCAGGAGGGCGTTGCCGACGAGATCGCCAAGCATTGCTCCGAGATCAACTTCACCCGTATCATCGAGGCGAACGCCAATCTCGCCGATTTCGGTTTGGATGAACCCCGCGCCACCGCGAAGGTCACCTATACCGACGACACCTCCTCGATCATCCGCGTCGGCAACGACGCCGCGGGCGGGGCGGGAACCTATATCACCTTCGGTTCCTCCAACGACGTTTATCTGGTCAACAGCACTGACGTCGAAAGCCTCCTTTACAGCGTCAACCAATTCATCAGCCTGAGCATCACCGACACGATGCCTGACAGCGAAAACGCTCAGTTCTCGAAGGCGACGATCAGCGGCACGCGCTATGATGACGATATCGTCCTTGTCCCGAACAAGGATGAATCGATCGAAGCGGCATATCTGCTGCAGGAGCCCCTCTCGGTACCTGCCAACGCGATCGAAGCCAACGACGTAGCCGGCAATATCCGCGGCCTGTACGCAGAGGCTGTTGTCTGCGTCAATCCGAGCGACGATCAGTTCGCCTCCTACGGACTGAGCAAGCCCTATGCGCAGGTCAACGCGTCCTATCCTGACGCCGATATCACCCTGCAGAGCTCCGCTCCGAAGGACGACGGTATCGTCTATGTGTATAATCCCGACAAAGACGTGATCTACTCCATCCAGCTGGCGGCGGTATGCTGGGCAAAAACGAGCGTCGAGCTCCTCATGCCCGAGACGCCGATGAACGCTAAGCTCCGCTATATCGATGAGATCAGCTTCTCGGCTGGCGATACTGACTTTACCCTGAATGTCAAGACCGATGTGAAAACCACGACCGACGACAACGGTAACGAGCAGGAAACCGCTGATTCCACCGCGACCTATAACGGAAAAGACCTGAATACCGACGACTTCAACGTCTTTTTCCAGAATGTCACCATGATCAAAAACCTCGGCGCTGCGGAGTCCGGCGGCAAGGACAAGGTGATGACGGTCACCTTCCGCTACACGACCGACCGCTCCGCCGATACGCTGACCGTCTACACCGGCAGCGACAGCTCCAAGTACATCATGGAATACAACGGCAACACCATCGGCACCGTCAGCAAGTCCTATATCAGCAGTCTGATCGAAGGCGCCGATAACCTGGTCGCCGGAAAAGCGGTCGCAGGATTATAATCTCCATCAAAATGACCCCGCTCAGTCGAGCGGGGTCTCTTTCGTTTTCTTATTCACTTTTATTCAATGTCAGATAATAACGATAATTGACGCCGTTCAAGATCGCGTGCATCTGGATCGTAAAAATCAAAACAGCGGAGGACAGCACAGAGATCAGGTTAAACAGAATATTTGCGTGCAATGCGGGGTTCACCTGTCCCATGATCAGGGTAGCTATACTGATCACAAAGGAAATGATCATCGCGATATCCGCTTTTTTCGCCTGCGAATTGGAGAAGAATACAATGATACCGGGCTTTCCGTTTGTTTTCTCCGAGCGTTCCGTGTTCTCTTTGCGGAATTTACTGAAACGGTAGAACATAAAGTATCCCAACAGCAGGAACAAAAAGAACAGCAAGCCGCCGATGAACGAGATCGACTTTGCCGCACCGTTATCCACGCTGTCGAATACCGCGCATAACAACGCCAGCGACGAGATCAGCAAAAAGAGGATCGTCCGCTTCATATATTGGATTCCTTTTTTCATTTCACCACTCCATCGGATGATCGCAGGGCAATACCTTTGCACCGCTGTCCGTTATTTCAACTCTGTTTATTCAATAAACTCGTCCGTATGCCATACGACTGTTTTTTTGACGATCTCAAATCTGACTTCCTCTGTGGGAGCTTCCGGCTCCGATTGTGCGGACTGTTCGGCTATCGATTCGTCACTGCGGGTCTCAGCGTCATCCGCTTCCTGCTCGGGAATCGGCTCCTGTTGTTCCTCCGCGTTTTCAATCGGCTGATTCGATTCTGTCGTTTTATCATCGGGCTTTTGTTTTTTTTCCTTCAAGCCGAGTAGAAAGATCGCCAAAAGGATAAGCAAAAAGAAAAAAACAGCAAGGGCGAGACATATATAAAAGATCCTCATGATCTCGTTTGTTTCCAATATGCCACCGTCCTTCCTCTGTCAAATTCATATATACTTCGCAATGAGTTCTATTCTTCGATCATCTTGACCAGCAGCACGGTGATGTTATCCGTCTCACGCCTGCTTTTGTTCAGCTCTGTCAAAATGACCGCGTTTTGCACCATCGTCTGTTCATCTTTTAGCACAGAACCGTTGAGATACTCATACATCTCTTCAAGCGTGACCGTATGACGGAATCCGTCGGAGCACTGCATAAATACCTGACCGGATTCATAGGTGCCGGTATAATAATCCGGCGTGATGACCGGACTCGCGCCCACACATTGCAGCAGCAGGTTGCGCTGCGGGTGAGCTTCAGCCTCTTCGGACGTGATATGACCCAAATCGACCTCCCGCTGCACATAGCTTTGGTCCTTTGTGAGCTGATACACGCCGTTCGAGATCAAATACGCGCGGGAGTCGCCGATGTTGATGAGATAATACCGATCCTTCATGAACAGCGCCGCGTTCAGGGTAGTGCCCATGCTCACGCCGAAGCGATCCGCATACGCCGAGATCCTTCGATTGCAGTCCATGACCAGCTCTTCCCATTCGCCGAAGATCATATTTTCGGGATCCTCCGCATGGAGCAGCTTCGGCAACTCTTTCTCAAACCAATCGCCGAACGCCTTGATGACCGTAGCGCTGGCAACCTCACCCTTCGCAAGACCGCCCATTCCGTCGCAGATGACCGACAACAGGACTCTGCCGCAATCTGTCTGCGCCTCCGTTACCAGAGCGGAATCCTGATTGGTGCTTTTTCTGATACCGACATCCGTATGTACTGCCGTTAAAAATTTCATACGATTCCTCCACACGGCGACCGCCGTGTGATTCCGTTTATCCTTTATCCGATAAACTCATATTCTTCGCTTAATAAGCAACCTTAGCTCTTTATTTACCGATATATAACTCGGATTTATTGATCAAGTTCTTTTCCGATCCGTTTTTGCGCGTGTTGTCACATCCCGCGGTGATGCCGCGGATCGTTATATTGCAAAAGCGATCCATTCCGCATAAATATTCACGGTGCTTCGCAGTTTGCCGATATGGCACATTTTTAGCCTATTCTGTAAGGCAATACCGCATCATTCAGCCGTGCGGATCGGATCGTGCAGTGTTGCCATCATTATACCAGTCACGGAAATACCTGTCAACAAAAAAGCATAAATGAGCTAAATATCGATTATTATTCCGGTCATCCGAGCCGTTTTTCCATCGTTGTTTTCAGCGGCTCCATCCCCATCTTTTGATAGAACTTATCCGCCGAGGGATTGACCCGCCAGACATTCAGCGTCACGCTGTCACAGCCGTTTTCCTTTGCGACGTCCAGAACATGATGGTAGATCTTTTCGCCGATATGCTTTCTGCGATACGGAGCGTCCACACACAGATCGTCGATATACAGCACCTTACGAGGGTGCAGCTGCTCCGATTCCCGTGTGATCTGGTAGATACAAAAGGCATAGCCCACAACCGTGCCGTCCTCTTCATCAACATAGATCGGCGTCATATCGTCGGCGATGATGGCTTTCAGCTCTTCTGTCGTATATTTCTTCGCGCCGTTTTTAAAGATATCGGGTCGACCGTCGGCGTGCAGCTGCTGTACCTGATACAACAGCGCGTTCAGCCGATCGATATCCGCATTCTTCGCTCTTCTGATCATCTGTTTCTCCTTATCATCTCAGCTCACCACGTGAGTCGGCGTGCCGTTCAAAAAGTTTCTGATATTATCCGCGACGATCCCCATCAACCTTTGACGGGTCTCCAGCGGCGCCCATGCGACATGCGGCGTGATGATACAGTTCTTCGCCTCCATCAACAGGCAATCCTCCTCCATCGGCTCCACGCGCAGTACGTCCAGACACGCACCGCCGAGGTGTTCGCTCTCGAGCGCGTCATACAGATCCTGTTCCACGACCACGCCGCCGCGCGCCGTGTTGACGAACAGCGAGCCCTTCTTCATCTTGGAGAATGTGTCTTTGTTGAACAGATCCTCGGAATCGGCGTTGAGCGGACAGTGTACGCTGACGATATCGCTCTCGCTGAGCAATCTCTCAAAGCTCACCTGCTCTACATTCGGCACGTTCTTCACACTGCGGTTGTAG
>ONUI01000117.1 GCA_900320995.1 uncultured Eubacteriales bacterium | reverse complement strand
CAGACATTTGCGATAGCAATATTCTTGCTTCGGTAAGCCTGAAAGCGCAACAGCAATATTGATTTGCTTGTGTTCTTCGGGTGATACCCGAAATCCCACAGTGATATTCCTGAAACGGTTGTGTCGATCTACGTTTTTAGCTGACATTTTGCAATCCCCTTTCTAAATTTAATTTGTTAGCCATATCGCTTTGCGCTGACGGAAGCATATGAGCGTAACGAAAAGTAATGTCGATACTCTCGTGACCTACTCTGTCAGCGATTGCCACAACGGAAAAGCCCATTTCAATTAAAAGCGAAACGTGGCTATGCCGTAAATCGTGTATACGAATCCGTTTTACACCCGATTCCTCACAACCACGCTTCATTTCACGATGAAGGTAGCTTTTGGTGATAGGAAACAATCTGTCGTCCTTCCCAATCTTATACAAGGAACGGATATAGTCTTGGAGCTCCTCTGAGAGAAAGTCAGGCATACTGACGGTACGGATACTTTTTGCCGTTTTTGGATCGGTGATTACATCCCTTTGCTTAATGCGCTGATAGGATTTATTTATCCTTATCGTCTGCTTTTCAAAATCCAGATCGGCAGATGTTAAGGCTAACAACTCTCCTAACCGCAAGCCACACCAATATAAGATTTCAAAAGCATAATAAGAAATCGGCTTGTCCATTATCGCTTCTGCAAATTTCAGATATTCAGGTTTAGTCCAAAACTGCATTTCCTTTGTTTGCTCTTTTCCCATATTTCCAACCTTAGCCGCAGGGTTACTCTTTAAGTCGTAGAACTTAACGGCGTGGTTAAAAATAGCGCTGATTTGATTATGAATCGTCTTTAGATAGGTTTTAGAGTACGGTTTTCCTGCAGAATCACGATAACCCATCATTTCATTTTGCCAAGACATAATATCTGTCGGCTTGATTTCGCAGAGCTTTTTGTTTTGAAAATAAGGCAATACCTTCTTCTCAATGACGGATATCTTTGTGTTCCAAGTGTTCTCCCTGATTTTTTCTTTGAGATCCGCCTTGTAAAGCTCCCAAAACGCTCCGAAGGTCATATCGACGTCATCACTTCTTTGAAGCAGGAATGTACGCTCCCACTCGCTCGCTTCACGTTTGGTCTTGAAACCTCGCTTAACTTTTCGGTCGGTACTGCCCTGCCAGTTCTTGTAATAGACGGACACATACCAAGTGTTGTTTGATTTATTCTTATAAACAGCCATTTATATCACTCTCCTTCTTCGGCTGATTGTACACCGTAAAATTTTTCCTCAAAATACTGGCGGCTCAATTTGCCTGCTACGGTATAAAAGCCTTTGGCTTTCAATTCCTTGTTGAGCGTATGCATAATCTTATATGCACTTGATTTTGATACGCCGAGACACTCGGCGATTTCATCAGCGGTAATCACGTTCTTGTTTGCTGTCATAGGTTTAACCCCCTTTCTTATTTTGATTTATAGTTGTAGAATTGATTTACAAAGCCCCGGATTTACTTACCGAGCCTCTCACCTCATTGCCTGCGACGCTTCTAACGCTCGGACTGTGACTGGTGGGGAGTATCCCTCCTGTTTCTGCGCTCGTTCCGTCGGAAGTCTTGGCGTATTTGACAGGAGTGCGTTTACTCGCTTGACTAAACTTATTAGTTTAGCGTATTTCTATTATACTAAACATTTTAGATTAGTGCAAGTGGATAAAACATAGAAAATACTAAACTTTTTTGCTTTGAAACTATTGACATTCACTAAACATATGAAAAGAGGTCTAAATATGTCGATTGGTGAAAGAATCCGTTATATCCGTAATCTGCGTGGTATGACACAGAAAGAACTCGGAAAAGCTATCGGCTTTGACGACAGAACGGCTGATATCCGAATCGCTCAATATGAAAGCGGTACTCGCACCCCGAAAGCAAACTATGTAGAAGCGATTGCAAAAGCGTTAAATGTTAAGACTTACGCTTTGAATGTACCCGAAACAGATACCTACCTCGGATTGATTCATACGCTTTTTGCATTGGAAGATACCTATGGTATTAAAATCAATTCCATTGACGGCGAACTTTGCCTGACGCTTGATAAACACAACAAAAGCTATGTGACTATGTTTGAAATGCTCAATGATTGGCGCAATCAGGCTGAGAAGTTAAAGAATGCTGAAATCTCCGAAGAAGAATATGGCGATTGGAAATACAACTATCCGCCGACACACAAAAATAACCCCCTCTCGAATGAACTAAGCGTTCAAACGAGAGGGGTTTCCTCTTGCTTGTTTTATTGTAAAGAATAGTAAACAGTATCAAAACGGTATCAACAAGACTTTTGAAGTGTCAAAAAGTCAGTGCTTAAGCCATTTCTTTGACTTCTGTTCTTATTCCCACTCGATTGTCGCGCAGGGCTTGGGCGTGAGGTCGAAGAGGACGCGGTTGACGTTTGCTACCTCGTTGGTGATGCGCTGTGTGATGTGCTGCAGCAACGCGAAGGGCACATCCTCGACGGTGGCGGTCATGGCGTCCTTGGTGTTGACGGCGCGCAGGATGACGGGCCAGCCCTCGGTGCGCTTACCCTCGGTCACGCCGACAGACTTGAAATCCGGGATAGCGGTGAAATACTGCCAAACCTTGCCCTCAAGACCGTTCTTCGCGAACTCCTCGCGCAGGATCGCGTCGGATTCGCGGACAGCCTCCAGACGGTCGCGGGTGATCGCGCCCAGACAGCGAACGCCCAGTCCGGGACCGGGGAAGGGCTGGCGGAAAACCATGTTATCGGGCAGACCCAGCGCCTTGCCGACAACGCGGACTTCATCCTTGAACAGCAGCTTGACGGGTTCTACCAGCTCAAACTGCAGATCCTCGGGCAGACCGCCGACGTTGTGGTGCGCCTTGACGCCGTCAGACTCGAGGATGTCGGGGTAGATGGTGCCCTGAGCGAGGAACTCGATGCCGTCGAGCTTCTCAGCCTCCTCGGCGAAAACATCGATGAACTCTTTGCCGATGATCTTGCGCTTTTTCTCGGGCTCGGGAACGATCAGGTTCGCGTCCATCTGGTTGCGGAACACCTCGATGACCTGCTCGGGCTCGCCCTTGCGGAGCAGTCCGTGGTTAACGTGAACGCATACGAGCTGCTTGCCGATCGCCTTGATCAGCAGCGCCGCGACAACGGAGCTGTCTACGCCGCCGGAGAGCGCGAGAAGCACCTTTTTGTCGCCGATCTGGGAACGAAGCTCCTTGATCTGCTCGTCGATAAAAGCCTGAGCAAGCTCAGGGGTGGTGATTCTTTCCATCGTTTCGGGTCTTACATTTCCTGTCATAGTTACCTCCCAAAAATACACCGTACTGTATGTATGGTATTGATGCATCAATTATAACAAAATGTAGTGCTATCGTCAATATTTGATGGTTGAAAAAACGGCATGAAATTGACGATAATTGTAGTAAAAATACTGGAATCCTCCTGTTATCTCCCATCCCATAGATACTTAGAAAGATCCACCCTGCCGTCGATGAATTCTACCCCCTCATTTTGCAGGAGAGCGATCTGCTCATTCACGCCGCCGAAGGCAAAGGCGGAGGACGGCTCGCCGAAGCGGTTGACCACACGGAAGCACGGGATATGCTCGGGGTCGGGATTCACGTGCAGGGCGTAGCCGACGACGCGGCTCCAATGGGGATTGCCCGCGAGCATCGCGATCTGTCCGTAGGTCGCGACCTTGCCGTAGGGGATACGCCTGACGACGTCATAGATCAGTTCAAACGAGTTTTTCATCATCATGCTTCTTTCTTGGCTGTTGTGATGTTTTGCGCCATATAAAGAAATCAAGCCCATAGCGATATGACGGCTATGGGCTGTGTTGTTTTATTCCGCTTTCATATCGGTCAGCAGACCGTCGATCAGCTTGGTGAAGTTGGCGGAGGAATTGTCGGACGCCTTCTTCACCTCTTCATGAGAGAGCTTTTCCTGCATGCCTGCCGCCATATTGGTGATACAGCTGACGGTGCAGACGCGCATGCCCATGTGCTTGGCGGCGATCGCCTCGACCACCGTGCTCATGCCGACGGTGTCGGCGCCCATGTTGCGATAGGCTTTGATCTCGGTGGGCGTTTCGAACTGCGGACCGGTCGTCTGGATCATCACGCCTCTGTGGGTGGTGATGTTCTCCTTTTCGGCGACGGCTTCAACGATCGAGATCATGTCCTCGTCATAGATATGGCTCATATCGACAAAGCGCTCGCCCAGCTCGTCAATGTTCTCGCCGAGCAGCGGTGAGGGGACAAGGCTCGAGATATGGTCGATGTTCGTGACAAAATCGCCGATCGCGTAATCTTCATTGATCGCGCCGACAGCATTCGTCAAAATCACCGTCTTTGCGCCTAAAAGATGGAGCACGCGCAGCGGCAATACGACCTCGGGCATACTGTAGCCCTCATAATAATGGACTCTGCCGTTCATGATGACGACCTTTTTGCCCTTGATCTCGCAGAAGATCAGGATGCCGTCGTGACCCGGTACGGTCGATACGGGAAAGCCGTCGATCTCGCTGTAGGGGATCTCCTTGACGACCTTGACGCTGTCCGCGTAGTCGCCGAGTCCGCTGCCCAGTACCAGCGCGATATCGGGGATAAAATCGGTTTTTGCTTTGATTTGCGATACACAGCTTTGCAGCGTTTTGTAATACGCCTTTGCGTCAAAAGCCTCTTTGGAAGCAGCGCTCACATCCGATTGATCCTGTGTAGCGGTGGTCGGTTCAGCTTTTGAACAGGCGGTCAGCGCAAAGAGGAACAGTAGGATCAAAACCAGTGCGATTGCTTTTTTCATAAGGATAACCCCTTAAATATTGATCTCTGCGTTCTCGCGGTCGATGTCGGTGATCAGCGGGCGGGTCTTGTCGACGATCGCCTGCACCTGATCGGGACATCTGCCGATATAGGCGCTCGGGTTGAGCACGTCGGTCATCTCGCTTTCGGTCAGCGGGAAGTTCTCGTCATTGGCGAGCATAGAGAGCAGGTTGCAGGATTCGCCCTTATCCATGCCGGCGATCGCCTCCATGGAACAGCGGCGGATGATCTCATGCAGCTCCTGACGGTTGCCGCCGCGCTTGACGCCTTCCATCATCAGGTTCTCTGTCGCGATGAAAGGCAGATAGGTCATGACGGTCTTGTTGATGACGTCGGTGTTGACAAAGATATCCGCGGTGACCTTCTGCACGATGCGCAGTACCGCGTCGGCGCACAAAAAGCCCTCGGGGATGGATACACGGCGGTTGGCGCTGTCGTCGAGGGTGCGCTCCATCCACTGGACAGATACAGTCATCGGCGCGTTCAGCGCGTCAGCCATGAGGTACCGTGACAGCGAACATACGCGCTCGCACATCATCGGATTGCGTTTGTAGGGCATCGCGGAAGAGCCGACCTGCGTTTTCGCAAACGGTTCAAAAAGCTGACGGTCGTGCTGTAACAGGCGCATGTCGGTGGCGAATTTGTGCGCGGACTGCGCGATGGAGGACAGTGCGTTGAGGATGCGCGAGTCGAGCTTGCGCGGATAGGTCTGACCCTGTACGTCAAAGATTTCGTCAAAGCCGAACGCGTCGGCGATCTTGCGGTTGAGGGCGTTGATCTTGTCGCCGTCGCCGTCAAAGAGCTCCACAAAGCTCGCCTCAGAACCGGTCGTGCCGCGGCATCCGAGGAACTTGACGTTCTTCAGCGCGAAGTCGATCTCGTCGAGATCGGACACGAAGTCTTGCAGCCATAATGACGCGCGCTTGCCGACGGTGACCAGCTGCGCCGGCTGATAATGGGTGTAGCCGAGGGTCGGCATATCCTTGTATTGTTCGCAGAAGTCGCACAAGTTCGCGATGACCTTCAACAGCTCGCCGCGGATATAGAGCAGCGCGTCGCGATAAAGCACGAGGTCGGCGTTATCGGTGACATAGCACGAGGTAGCGCCGAGATGGATGACGCCAGCCGCGGAGGGCGCCACCTTGCCGTAGGCGTGGATATGCGCCATGACGTCATGGCGGAATTCCTTCTCTTTCTCGGCGGCATAGTCAAAGTCGACGTCGGTGATATGCGCCTCGAGGTCGGCGACCTGAGCGTCAGTGATGGGCAGACCCAGCTCACTCTCCGCTCTCGCCAGCTCCACCCAGAGTCTGCGCCATGTCTCGATGCGCGTCTGAGCGGAGAAAAGAGATTTCATATAGTCGGACGCGTAACGCGCCGAAAACGGACTTTCGTAGTTGTTTGTCATAGTGATACTCCTTTTTCCTTTCGCAGTCATTGCGAGGCTCTGAACACGCGTGTTCAGAGCCGTGGCAATCCCACAAAGAGGAAATGATAGTTATATGATAGAAGAATACAAATCAAGCCACTGAGGATTATTCTCCTCAACAAGTGAGTTTTTGAATTTCCTGCTTTTCCCTTTTAATTGCTTTTCTCTTGCGATCGCGGGTTTTGGTTCTTTATACTCTTCGTAGTACACCAGTTTCTCGACATGGTATTTTGCGGTGAATGAAGTCGGATCAAGATGATTCTTATGCTCATACACGCGCCGTACCAAGTTGTTTGTTACACCGATGTATAGAGTTGTATTGTAATGATTGGAGAGGATATATACATAGTAGCTCATGTTATTCTCCAAGGCTGTTTGTTTGATCGGGGAGAGAGGGGCTGCTCCTCTTTGTGGGATTGCCACGTCGCTTGCGCTCCTCGCAATGACAGCGAGAGGATGCAGAATTGCTTTTTCGGAAGAGATCGTAAAACAAAATTGTTTAATATTATGTTTCTGATCACTTCCAACATTTACCGAATAATAATACTATCTCTCTCGGGACCGACGGAAACGTACTTGATATAGCAGCCGATCTTTTCTTCGATATACAGCACATAGTCCTGTGCTTCTTTCGGCAGATCCTCAAAGCGTCTGACGCCGCTGATATCCGTGCCCCAGCCGGGCAGATACTCGGTGACGGGCTCCGCCTTAGCCAGCAGAGAGGGGAAGGGGAAATGATCGGTTTTACTGCCGTTCACGATATATTTGGTGCATACGGGGATCTGATCCATGTAGCTGAGCACATCGAGCTTGGTCAGCGCGATCGCGGTAGCGCCCTGCACCTTTACGCCGTAGCGGGTCGCGACAACGTCAAAGGAGCCGACCCTGCGGGGTCTGCCGGTCTTAGCGCCGTATTCACCGCCGGCTTCACGGAGCTTGTCGGCTTCTTCGCCGAACCACTCGGTGGTGAAGGGGCCTTCGCCCACGCAGGTGGAGTATGCCTTGACGACGCCGATGATCTCGTCGAGCTTCAGATGAGGCGCGCCCGCGCCGATGGGCGCGTAAGCGGCGATGGTAGAGGACGAGGTGGTGTAGGGGTGGATGCCGTAGTCGATATCTCTCAGCGATCCGAGCTGCGCCTCGAACATGATGTTCTTATCCTGCTTCTCACAGCGGTCATAAAAGCTGTCGAGGTCGCCGATGAACGGCATGAGCGGAATACAGCAGCTCTCGTACCATTCCTTGAGCTTCTCGCGGGTGGTCGGTTCGGCGCCGTAGACCTTTTCGAGAGTCAGGTTCTTCCATTCCATGATACCGTCGAGGTGCTCAAAAAACGCCTTTTCGTCAAAGAGCTCGCCCGCTAAAACGGTCTTTTTCTGATATTTATCGGAGTAGAACGGCGCGATACCCTGCTTGGTGGAGCCGTACTTTTTATCAGCGAGGCGCTGTTCCTCCAGACAATCCAGCTCCTTGTGCCACGGCAGCAGCAGTGAAGCGCGCGAGCTGATCTTGAGGTTGTCGGGCGTGACCTCCACTCCCTTGTCGCGCACATAGCGGATCTCGCCCAGCAGGCTCTCGGGATCCACGGCAACGCCGTTGCCGATGACAGACACCACGCCCTTGCGGAAAATACCCGAGGGCAGCAGGTGCAGCGCGAATTTGCCGAATTCATTGATGACGGTGTGTCCGGCGTTGCCGCCGCCCTGATAGCGCACGACAACGTCATAGTCGGAGCTGATGAGGTCGACCATACGGCCCTTGCCCTCGTCGCCCCAGTTGATGCCTACGATCGCAGTATTCATATGTACCTCCCGAATTTTGGTGAATGGTGAATAGTGAAGGGTGAATGGTGTATGGTGGGACACCCACACCCGAAAAGAACCCTACCTCCTGCAAGGCAGGTTTTTACTATCCGGATTATAGCACAAATCCCCTCAAAATAACAGACAGATATTGGAAAAATGAGTGAATTTCGGCTATATCACATAAGAATGGGATTTGCGAATAATAATTTATATCAAAAATATTCTAAAAAACTAAGAAAAAACAGTTGTAATTTTCAAAGTTTTATGGCATAATGTAATCG
>ONUI01000057.1 GCA_900320995.1 uncultured Eubacteriales bacterium | reverse complement strand
TGGATAAATGTGGCGTCAAAGATCGTCACTTCGTCGTCACCGTCAACATCCGCAGCAGCCGCATTGAATTTGGTAAGCGGAACGCCGCTCAAATGGCGCTGGATCCATGTCACATCAAAGATGGACACGATGCCGTCGTCATCCGCGTCGCCTAAAAGTACCGCAGGCGCGGGAGGAGCCTCGGTGGGCGCCTGAGTGGGTACGGGCGGATCAGTCGGCTGTACGGGAGGATCGGTGGGAGCCTCAGTGGGCTTGGGAGGATCGGTGGGAGCCTCAGTGGGCTTGGGAGGATTGGTGGGTGTTACCGCGCCGGGAGTGAACGCCTTACCGATACGTGCCATCGGAACGGTGAGGTGATCCTCATCCTCTTTCTCCATAGAGGTCGAAGAGTCCGCGGAATAGGGCTTTGCGGCGTTATCGGACATAGACATGTCATAGGGCAGGCAGTCCATGCCGGAGGTACCGAAGGTAGACAGCTTCAAAATGCCGATACCGTTGTTCTCGATGTCAGCGGCAGTGATATCCAGATTCGCGAGCGGGATGGACATCTCATAGAACATATCCATGTTGGCGTTATGACCCTTGGTATAGAAGTCGGTGAGCGCGCCATCGACGCAGTCGCCCGGCGTTCTGCCGTTATCGGTACCCGCCTTGGGGATACCCATCAGCTTGCCGGATAAGGTCTTGCCGTTGCCCCACTCGATGTTGATGCCGGTAGACGCTCTGGCGATGGTCAGCTCGGGATCATCGGGATCGAGGATACCCTCGTCGTCCGCGGTGTAGATGAACGGACCGTTAGAGTTGTTGGTGGAGTAAGCGACGATATGATCGGCGTGCGCGTCAAAGGTATTACCGCTTGCCCACAGGGTACCAGTCGCGGTCTCGCCATGGGTGATATTGCCGTTGCCGGTGAAGATATACATGAATACGGGAATGTTGTTGATCCAGAGATTGCCCTGCGTCATCGGATAGTCCTCGCCGGGAGCGACAACGTCCTGAACATTCGCCATCTCGTACATGATGTAAAGGTTGGTATCATCCCACGCGGCGTACATCGCGTAATCGTCAAAGGCGATCTCGTGCATCGACCAGTGGGCATAGACGCGGGGATCGTCGTTGGCGACGCCCTGCGCGATCAGCATGGAGCTCTCCCAGTCGGACTTGTTGCCGTCGACGGTGATGGTCTTGCGCTTACCGTAGCCGTTGTTGGGGTTGGTGGCATAGTTACCGCCGACCGGATCGGAGGTGCTGCCGTCGGTAGCGGGACCCGTGGTGGATCTCTTCTTATAAGTACAGCTCTTGGTAACAGTGCCGTAGGTGTTGGTCGCGCTGATGTCGAGCTTGACGGATTCGCCCTCCGCGATATCCGCGCCGAGGGTCAGGTTGACAGAACCGTTGATCACTGTCTGAGAACCGCCGTTGATGGTGTAGTAGGCGGAATCAGCGTCGGTGACGGTGATGGTCACATCGACGGAGCCCTTAAAGCCGCCGCCCTCGTTGGAAACGCTGATCACAGGGACAGGATCGGTGCTGTAATCGCTCCAGGTTCTTGTGGCGTAGTCATAGAGCTTGTTAGCGCCGGGGTAAGCGAGATCGTCGGTCTGACCGTTGCCGTTAAAGATGACCATGTCGAACTTGTCCGCGGGAACGGTGTACTCATACACATCGGTCTCACCGCTGACCTTGGTCATCGGGACGCCCGGCCACGCATGGTTGTTTTCTTGCGTGCCCTTCTTCCACATGTAGCAGTTGGGTACAAAGCTCGCGCGGCAATAGATCTTATCGCCTGCCAGAGCGGACACGTTGACGATCGCGACGGAGATCATCGAAACCATCATCAGAACTGCCAGAATGATTGCGAGTAGTTTTTTTGAGATTTTCAAAAACAATCCCTCCTTTTTTAATGTTAACTCCTAAATCACAGCGGTGTACGGGTCGTGTAAGCAGATAAGACGCCCGAAACCACTTATCACTATTATTATACTGGGTCGAGCAATAAAAGTCAACGAATCTTATTTATCCAAAATCGCCAAAATTGCGGCGCCGAACAGGATGGAATTAAATCGATCGGATAGGGTGACAGCAACAGCATAGCAAAAAAGCAACCCAAAGCAGATTGTCAAACGAAAACGGATTTGTTATAATGCTAGCATACAACACGAGTGCGGTCATTCATCGCGCCGATAAGGAGCCGAGTATCATGAAAGATCGATATGATTATCTGCCGAACGGATATCAGGAAACCATCAAAAACGGACTGAACGCCCTGCGCGTATTCAGCCACGCTTCCTACGGCGTCGGCACTGAAGAAGAACAGCTCAACCGACTGAAGCATGAGCTCGATACCGCAAACGCGATCGTGATCGGCGCGGGCGCGGGACTGTCGACCTCGGCGGGACTGACCTACAGCGGCGAGCGTTTTGAGCGATACTTCTTCGACTTCAAGCGCCGTTTCGGGATCAAGGATATGTATTCCGGCGGCTTCTACCCCTTCCCCGACGTTGAGACCCGTTGGGCATGGTGGGCGCGGCACATCTACTTCAACCGCTGTATCGACGCGCCCAAGCCGGTTTACCCGAAGCTGCTGGAACTGGTCAAGGACAAAAACTACTTTGTCATCACGACGAACGTCGATCACCAATTCCAACGCGCAGGCTTTGACAAAAGCCGCCTGTTCTATACGCAGGGCGATTACGGGCTGTTCCAATCCGTGAACCCCCAACTGCAAAAGACCTATGACAACGAAGACTGGGTCATGCGGGCAATGGAGACGCAGGGCTTTGTCAAAGACGAGAACGGCGTGTTCCAAGTGCCCGAGAATCAAAGCATCACCATGCGGATCCCGACCGAGCTGATCCCGCAATGCCCCGATGACGGCAGTGATGTGGTGATGAATCTGCGCTCCGATGACAGCTTTGTCGAGGATGAAGGCTGGCACAGGGCGTCGGCGGCATACTACGACTTTCTCAAAAAGCACGAGAACGATCATGTGCTCTATCTCGAGCTCGGCGTCGGCAGCAACACCCCCGTCATCATCAAGTATCCGTTCTGGCAGATGACGCTTGCGAACGGCAAGGCGGTCTATGCCTGTCTGAATTACAGCCAAGCCGACTGTCCCGAGGAGATCGCCGTGCAGTCGATCTGTATCAGCGACGACATCGGCGCGATTTTGGACAAGCTGAAAGCATAACGAGGAGGAACACCCTCCCCTACAGCAAAAGCGTGAGGAAAGACCCTCACGCTTTTTGTATATCGATCATAAAAAAGGAGCCGAAAAACGGCTCCCTTATCAGCGATCCAGCAGGCCGCGGTAGATCATCAGGTCGTCATCTCTGAACACATTGAAGATGACCTTGATATCGCTGCCTGTTGTTTTTTTATACTCTTTTACGGTGTTGACGGCGATCTGAGCCGCCTCACGCTGCGGGAATCCGAACACGCCTGTCGAGATACAGCAAAAGGCGATGCTCTTGCATCCGTTCTCCTCGGCGAGTTGTAGGCAGGAGAGGTAACAGCTTTTGAGCAGTTCGCAGTGCCGGTCATTCAGCCTGCCGCTGACGATCGGTCCGACCGTGTGCAAAACAAATTTGCTCGGCAGGTTGTAGCCGGGCGTGATCTTCGCCTGACCCGTCGGCTCCTCATGACCCTGCTCGCGCATGATCTCATAGCAGCGATAGCGCAGGGACAGCCCCGCGGCGCTGTGGATGCAGTTGTCGATGCAGTTGTGCAACGGTACAAAGCATCCGAGCATTTGAGAATTCGCGGCATTGACGATCGCGTCACACGCGAGGGTGGTGATATCTCCCTGCCACAGATAGAGATCCCCCTGTATCGGCGATAAGTCCGCGAGGCGCGTGATCCCTCTTTCAGAGATATCCTGCCGCAGATATTCGCCCTCGATCCTGCGGTATTCCTCGTCGATCGGCGCGGGCATCCACACGTTCATCATCGCGCGCAAGAGGCGCTTTTGCTCCGCGGATGTCATATTTTGAGGCGTATCATCAAATCGCCTGTCATTCTGCCCGAGCGCTTTGATCAGATACAGTCGGCGTTCCGTCTGGGTCATATCGTCCATCCCCCTTGCACTGATTTCACCTTGATTGTATCATCAAAAACGGAGGAAGTAAAGCGCTTTCATCTCAGAGAAAGCGACAGGCAGAAAAAAAGCAGGCGTATGAAACGCCTGCTTTATGATACTATATTGAGTTTTCCGATTCCTCGTGATACAGCGATCAGCCAAGGATATGGAACTGAACGACCAGCGCCGCGAATACGATGGAAACCATCCGACAGCAGCTTGATCAGGATGTTGATGGAGGGACCCGAGGTATCCTTGAAGGGATCGCCTACGGTGTCGCCGACAACAGCCGCCTTGTGCTGATCGGAACCCTTACCACCGTGGTTGCCTGCCTCGATATACTTCTTAGCGTTATCCCACGCACCGCCGGAGTTACTCATAAAGATCGCCATCAGGAAGCCCGAAGCAGTCGCGCCTGCGAGCATACCGACAACGCCGTAGAAGCCCAGCACCAGACCGACGATGACCGGAACGATGATCGCGATAATGGTGGGCAGGATCATCTCTTTCAGAGAAGAACGGGAGCACATGTCGACGCACTTCGCATAATCGGGATCCGCCTTGCCTTCCATCAAGCCCTTGATGGACTTGAACTGACGGCGCACCTCGATAACGACGCTCTGTGCCGCTCTGCCGACAGCGTCCATGGTGAGCGCCGCAAAGACAAAGGGCAGGCACGCGCCGATGAACAGACCGATCAGAACGAGCGGATTCATGACGCTGAACTGCTGCATGGGATCCACGTTCTCAGCGAGCTTATCAAAGCCGCCGACTTCCTTGACCTTCTCGATGTAGGAGGCGACCAGCGCCAGCGCGGTCAGCGCCGCGGAGCCGATCGCGAAGCCCTTACCGGTAGCGGCAGTGGTGTTGCCCAGAGAATCCAGTGCGTCGGTACGCTCACGAACCTCAGGCTCCAGACCGCTCATCTCGGCGATACCGCCGGCGTTATCCGCTACGGGACCGTACGCGTCGGTCGCGAGGGTGATACCCAGTGTGGACAGCATGCCGACCGCGGCAAGCGCGATACCGTACAGACCCTTGTTGATACCGCCGTCAACGCCGAGGTTGCCGCCGGATACAAAGAAGGATACCAGTACCGCGACGCCGACAATGACGATCGGCAGAGCGGTGGACAGCATACCCAGGCCCAAGCCGCCGATGATGATGGTGGCGGAGCCGGTCTCGGATTTAGACGCCAGATTCTTGGTGGGCTTATACGTATCGGAGGTAAAATACTCCGTGGATTTACCGATCAAAACACCCGCGATCAAACCGGCGAGAACAGCGAAGTACATCTTCCAGTTCTCAGCGCCGAGAATATAATAGATCAGCGGGAACGCCGCGACAGCGATCAGGATCGCCGCGAGGTTGGTACCGCGGGAAAGCGCCTTTAACAGCAGCTTCTGTTCGGTCTTTTCACCGGTGCGGACAAAGAAGGTGCCGATGATGGAGCACAGGATACCGAGTGCCGCCATGATCATCGGGATCGCCATCGCCTTGAACTGCATATCGCCGTTGCCGGAGAATGCGGCAACGCCCAGCGCGGCACAAGAGATAACGGAGCCGACATAGCTCTCGTACAGGTCAGCGCCCATACCGGCTACGTCACCGACGTTGTCGCCTACGTTATCGGCGATAACAGCGGGGTTACGGGGGTCATCCTCGGGGATACCGGCTTCGACCTTACCGACAAGGTCGGCGCCGACGTCGGCAGCCTTGGTGAAGATACCGCCGCCGACACGGGCAAACAGCGCCATACTGGACGCGCCCATACCGAAGGTCAGCATCGCGGAGGTGATGCCCGCCGCATCAAGCTTAAATACAAATTTCAACAGTGTGAACCAGATCGAGATGTCGAGCAGTCCCAGACCTACGACGGTGAAGCCCATAACGGAGCCCGCCGAGAATGCGACTCTCAGACCCTTGTTCAATCCGGTACGGCAGGCGTTCGCGGTACGCGCGTTAGCCGCCGTCGCGATCTTCATGCCGACAAAGCCCGACAGACCCGAGAAGAAGCCGCCCGTGATAAAGGCGAAGGGTACATAGGGGGTCAGCAGCCCGAAGATCGCCATCGCGCCCAGGATCACGAACATCACAACAAAGAAGATCAATACGATGGTGTACTGTCTTTTCAGATACGCGTTCGCGCCCGAACGGATGGAAGCGGAAATTTTCTTCATCCTGTCTGTACCTTCATCGAAGCTCATGACGCGCTTTGCCATGATCAGCGCAAATGCCAGCGCCAACAGAGAACCGACGAAGATCGCAATTACAAGATACAATTCCATTTGTTCTACGTCTCCTTTCTGATACCGCACTTTGACGAAAAAGCCTGAGGATCACGCATTTTCACCGCCGTTCGGTATGCTTCGTGCCGCGTTTTGCAGGAACAGACCCGCAATCCTGCAAGCACCGTTTTCACGTAACCATTATTTTACAATATTAAAGCGGAATAGTCAAGAAGGAAAGTACCGATTCCCGTTGCCAAATCACCATAATTTTCAGCGCTTTCGTCCCAAAAATTTGTAGCGTGTCACCATTTTAAGGCTGTATCGGAAAAATAGCGCTAATCCACGCAAAGCGGAGGATGGGATCGGTCACGCAAAATGAAAGAACGATCGACATTATTTCGGGTTCCGTTCAGCGTCAATTTTTCTCAATATCCGCACATAAAATGCTGTTTTCATATTGCCTGAAAAAGTCATCTGTGATATAATATTTTAATACCGATTTATCTAGTTAAAGAAGGGTTGCTTATGAAATCTATCATGCGACATTTTACGGCGCGGGACTGGATCGCCACCGCGGGCGCGGTGGTGCTGATCGCGCTTTCCGTATGGCTGGAGCTGCTCATGCCCGACTACATGAAGGACATCACCGAGCTGCTGATCACACCCGGCTCCACCGTGCCTGAGATCCTTTGGGCAGGCGGCAAAATGCTGCTGTGCGCGCTGGCAAGTCTGGTCGTCAGCGTACTGGTCACGGTGATCGCGGGCTATCTTGCCGCGAACTACTCGTTCAACGTGCGCGCCAAGCTCTATGACGCGGTCGAGGGCTTCTCCATGGCGGAGATCAACCGCTTCTCCACCGCCTCGCTGATCACCCGCTCCACCAACGACATCACACAGGTACAGACCATCATCGTATTCGGCCTGTTCGTCATCGTGCGCGCGCCGCTGATGGCAGTGCTGGCGATCTCGAAGATCGCCGATCACAGCTCCGAATGGACGATCTCGGCGGGCGTCGCAGTCGTTTTGGTCATCATCGTTCTGGCGATCTGCTTCATCTTCGCGCATCCGCTGTTCCAGCGCATCCAGACTTTGACCGACAACATCAACCGCATCACCCGCGAGAACCTGACGGGTCTGCGCGTGGTACGCGCCTATAACGCCGAGGATTACCAGAAAAGCAAGTTTGAACAGGCGAACAAGGATCTGACCGACAACAATATGAAAGCGCACCGCATCATGTCCATCATGCTGCCGTCCATGCTGCTGATCATGAACGGCATGAGTCTGGTCGTCTACTGGATCGGCGCTTACCTGATCGACGGCGCTCCGCTGGCGGGAAAGGGACAGCTCTTCCTCGATATGACCGTATTCTCGCAGTACGCGCTGATGGTCATCATGGCGTTCATGATGCTGAACATGATCTTCATCATGGGACCGCGCTCCCTCGTCGCCGCCAAGCGTATCAACGAGGTCATCGACACCGAAAGCTCCGTCACCGACGGCAAGGGCGTGGATCACACCGATAAGGTCGGCGAGATCGAGTTCAAAAATGTCTGCTTCAAATATCCCGACGCCGCCGATTATGTGCTCAAGGATATCAACTTCACCGCCAAAAAGGGCGAGACCGTGGCAATCATCGGCTCGACCGGCTGCGGCAAATCCACCATGATCAACCTCATTCCCCGCTTCTATGACGCAACCGAGGGCGAGGTGCTGGTGGACGGCGTGAACGTCAGGGAATACACCCTCGAACAGCTGCACAACAAGATCGGCTATGTGCCGCAGAGAGCGACGCTCCTCGCCGGTACGATCAACACCAATATCGCGATGGGCGACAACGGCACCGAGGGCTACACGCAGGAGGACGTCATGCGTGCCGCCGAGATCGCGCAGGCGAAGGAGTATATCGAAAACTACTCCGACGGCTATGAGCACCCTGTCGCGCAGGGCGGCTCCAACCTCAGTGGTGGACAGAAACAGCGCGTCTGTATCGCGCGCGCCGTCTGCCGCGATCCCGAGATCCTGATCTTTGACGACAGCTTCTCGGCGCTCGACTACAAAACCGACCGTGAACTGCGTCAGTCACTGAAGGAAGAGACCGCGGGCACGACCAATATCATCGTCGCCCAGCGTATCGGCACCATCAAGGACGCCGACAAGATCATCGTCCTCGACGAGGGCAAGATCGCCGCGATCGGCAAGCATAAGGAGCTGCTCAAGACCTGTCAGATCTATCACGAGATCGGACTGTCACAGCTCGGAGAGGAGGAACTCAAGAATGTCTGAGAACAAAACTCCCTCCACCGAGAAAGTATATATCAAAAAACAGCGTGAGACGCTGATCGGCATCGACAGCAAGCGCCCGCAGGCGAGTAAGGGCTTCGGCAGCCCCAAGGGCGTCGTCACCGAGAAATCGGATAACTTCGGCTCTTCCTGGAAGAAGCTGCTCGACTACGCCAAGCCCCAGATGCCCGCGATCATCGTCGCGATGACCTGCGCCGTCATCGGCACCGTCATCTCCCTGATCGGCCCCAAGCAGATCCAGAAGATCACCGATCTGATCACTGTGGGCATCACCGGCACGATCGACCTCGACGCGGTGACCTCCACCTGCGTTTTCCTGATGATCCTGTACGGAATAAGTTGGCTGATGAACTTCATCCAGCACTTCATCATGGCGACCGTCGCGCCGATCGTCAGCAGTCGTATGCGCACGGACATCACCAACAAAACCAACCGCCTGCCGCTGAAATACTTCGACTCCACTCCCTTCGGCGACATTCTCAGCCGTATCACCAACGATATCGACACCATCGAGCGCACGCTGAACCTCAGTATCGCGCAGTTCATCACCTCGATCGCGCTGTTTTTCGGCTCGGCACTGATGATGTTCATCACCAACTGGATCCTGGCGCTGACCGCGATCCTCGCGTCCTTCCTCGGATTCTTCATGATGTCCGTGATCATGAAGAAGTCACAACTCCACTTCAACCGCCAGCAGCGTCATCTCGGCGCGATCAACGGTCATGTGGAGGAGATCTACGCGGGTCACAATATTGTCAAGGCGTATAACTATGAGAAAGAGAGCAAAGAGGAATTCAGCCGCATCAACCGTCATCTGCGCGACAGCGTGTTCAAATCCACCGCTCTCTCGGGCGTGATGCAGCCGCTGATGACCTTCATCGGCAACCTCGGCTTTGTCGCGGTATTCGTCGTGGGTACCCTGCTCGCGAGGAACGAGCTCATCACCTTCGGCGTCATCATCGAATTCACCATCTATGTCCGCCTGTTCACCCAGCCCTTACAGCAATTAGCGCAGAGCTTCTCGAGTATGCAGAGTACCGCCGCGGCGGCTGACCGCGTGTTTGAGTACCTCGGCGAGGAAGAACTCATAGACGAGAGCCACAAGACCCGCCGCCTCGACAGCGTCAAGGGTGACGTCCGCTTTGAGCACGTACACTTCGGCTACAACCCCGACCGTATCATCATCAACGACTTCTCGGTCGACATCAAGGCGGGTCAGAAGGTAGCGATCGTCGGCCCGACCGGCGCGGGCAAAACCACCATCGTCAACCTGCTCATGCGCTTTTATGAGCTCAACTCCGGCAGGATCTACATCGACGACGTGCCGATCGACGAGCTGACCCGCGAGAACGTGCACGAGCTGTTCTGCATGGTATTGCAGGACACATGGCTCTTTGAGGGCACGGTGCGCGAGAACCTTGTCTACAGCAAAGAGGGCGTGACCGATGAAGAACTCGAACGCGCCTGTAGGGCGGTCGGCATCCACCACTTCATCCACACCCTCCCCCACGGCTACGACACCGTGTTGGACGATAAGGCGAGCCTGTCGGCAGGTCAGAAGCAGCAGCTGACCATCGCGCGCGCGATGATCGAGAACGCGCCCCTGCTGATCCTCGACGAGGCGACGTCCTCCGTCGACACCCGTACCGAGCGCATCATCCAGAGGGCGATGGACGGTCTGACCGAGGGCAGAACGAGCTTTGTCATCGCTCACCGACTGTCCACCATCAAGAATTCCGATCTGATCCTCGTCCTCAAGGACGGCGATATCATCGGCTCGGGCACCCATGATGAACTGCTTGCGCAGGGCGGCTTCTACGCCGATCTGTACAACAGCCAGTTTGAGCAAAATTAGCGAACGGCAAAAAACAATTACAATCCGTTGAGGGCGGCGCCCTCACGCAAACATCCATCGAAACGGAGAGACATTTATGAACATTTGTGTATACGGCGCGTCGAGCAAGACCATTGACGCGCAATTTACCGACACGGGTCACGCGCTCGGAGTTCTGATCGCGCAGCACGGATACGGACTGGTATTCGGCGGCGGCGACAACGGCATGATGGGCGCGGTCGCGTGCGGCGCTCATGACGGCGGCGGCAAGGTCACCGGCATCGCGCCGTGCTTCTTCAACGTCGACGGGATCCTTTATCCGCACTGCGACGAGCTGATCTATACCGACACCATGCGCGAACGCAAGCAGAAGATGGAGGATCTGAGCGGCGCGTTCATCGTAACGCCCGGCGGCATCGGCACCTTTGAGGAGTTTTTTGAGATTTTGACCCTCAAACAACTCAACCAAACTAAGAAGCCGCTGGTCATCCTCAACACCGCAGGATATTATGACAGTATGTTCGCGATGATGCGACATACCGCCGATACCAAATTTATGTCCGAAAAGACCTTCGACCTGATCGCGATCGTCGATACCCCCGAACAGGCGATCGAATACATCGAGCATTATGTCGAGCATGAGGTAGACATCGAAGAACTGCGACAGCTGAAATGACGGAGGATGAATACTACTGACACAACAAAACGACCCGACTTACGTCAGGTCGTTTTTCTTTTCGGGAGGAGCAAGCCCTAATACGGGAGGAGCAAGCCCCTCCCCTACACCAATTATAGTGCTTCCAAAAACTTTACCAGATCCTCATATCCGCCCTGACGGTATTCGTCATACGGCAGGTCGTGGGTGATCATATGATCCTTAACGAGAAAAACATCCACGCCGAGCTCCTTGCACGGCTGCATATCCTCGCGCACATCGTTGCCGATCATCAGCGCGTCCTTGGGCTCGACGCCGAAACGTTCCAGAATCTCCCCAAAATAGCGCGGATCGGGCTTGCAATAGCTGCTGGTCGGGGCGGTCGTGACAAAATCGAACATCTCCGGCTTCAAGCCGACCCAACCCATCCGCTTTTCGACCGCTTCGATGGTGAACACCGGCATGGTGGCGACAGCGGTATGCTCCGCCTTCTCCCTCATCAACGCGGCGATCCGCACCGCATAGGGGTTCGGCAGGGTGATGTCATACACGTTCTCAAAGGTCGTGGTGTAATATTCGAGGGTCGGCGCACGGGATCCAGCCCGTATTCACGGAATTTTGTTGAAATATCGCGGAACCAGATCTCGACGAATTTATCCTGCGTATAGATCGGCAGGAGGGTATTATCCAGATCACTCATAATCAATTTGTACTTTTTCAATTCTATCACCAACCTATAGTTTAGCATGATTCACGAAATTTCTCAACACTTATTGTCAAAAAGACTCTTTCGTGGTATGCTTTTGGCGAAAGAGGGATCATAAAAATCAGGTGAGGGCGGAGCCCTCCATCAACCATTCACCCTTCACCATTCACCAAATCGGAGATGAAGTATTTATGAAACATTTTAACCCCGCGAATATCCTGTTACCCAAAAAGAACTTTGACAAATGGGCGGTTGTCGCCTGTGACCAGTACACCAGCGAGCCGGAATACTGGAACGATGTGGAAGCGATCGTCGGCGACGAGCCCTCGGCACTGCACATCATCCTGCCGGAGATCTACCTGAGCGACGACAACAGCGCCCGCATCAACGATATCAACGCCAATATGCAGCAATATCTGGACGGCGATGTGTTCGACGCCTACGAGAACAGCATGATCTATGTCGAGCGTGAATCGGGCAACACCCTGCGCCGCGGTATCGTCGGCATCATCGACCTGGAGGATTACGACTACCGCAAGGGTGCGACCTCCGCGATCCGCGCGACTGAGGCGACCGTACTGGAGCGCATTCCTCCGCGCGTACAGATCCGCAAGGACGCGCCGCTGGAGATGCCGCACATCCTGCTGCTGATCGATGACCCGCAGCTGTCCGTCATCGAGCCGCTGGCTGAGAAGAAAGACGGCTTTAAGCAGGCGTACGGCTTTGAACTGATGAAGAACGGCGGTCATATCGACGGCTACTTCCTGCCCGATGAGGTCATCGCGCAGGTGCAGGACGCGCTGGAAGCGCTGATCGCCGATAAGGAAGATAAGCTGCTCTTTGCCGTCGGTGACGGCAACCACAGCCTTGCCACCGCGAAGGAATGTTACAACCAGAGCAAGAACCCCCTCGCGCGCTACGCGCTGGTCGAGGTGGTCAACATCCACGACAAGAGCATCGAGTTTGAGCCGATCTACCGCGTGCTGTTCAATGTAGACGCCAAGGATCTGCTCGACAAGTTCATCGCGCATACCGAGGCGAACGGCAACGGCGAGAAGCAGACCTTCCGCTGTATCACACCCGATGCTGACAACGAAATCGAGATCAACGCGACCGCGAAGCTGCCCGTCGGCACATTGCAGACCTTCCTCGACAGCTACATGAAGGAGCATCCCGAGGTCAAGATCGACTATATCCACGGCGAAGACGTCGTCGAGAACCTGTGCAAGCAGGAGAACACCCTCGGCTTCATCTTTGAGGGCATGGGCAAGGACGAGCTGTTCCCCGCGATCACCGCGGACGGCTCACTTCCCCGCAAGACCTTCTCGATGGGTCACGCCGCGGACAAGAGATATTATATCGAGGCGAGAAAGATCAAATAATAAATGGTAGAGATTGGAGCTGTCGCATAAAGCGCGACAGCTCCTCATTTATGTCATCCTGAGCAGAACACGCGTGTCGCCTCAGAATGACATTTTTTATTTTGCGACAGCCCCTTTGTTATGGATTGAATCGTTTGAAATATTCTTCCGTCGGCTCATAAGAAAAGCTCATTTCCTCGCCCGTGAACGGATGGGTGAAGCTCAGCCTTGCCGAACAGAGCTGGATGTGATCGGCGGGGATATGACTGCCGTAGCGTCGGTCACCGACCAAGGGCATTTTGCGTGATGCGAACTGCACGCGGATCTGGTGCGTTCTGCCGGTCATCAGGCGGATTTGCAAGAGAGAAAGCGACCTTTCCTCATGCCCGATCGTTTGGATCACTTCATATTGCAGGAGCGCCTGCTTGACGCCCCTGCGCTCACGCTTGACGACGTAGCTTTTGTTCTTGCGGCGGTCAAAGTAAAGCAGGTCGGTGTATTCCCCCCGCGATCCCTCCGGCACATCCTCGACAACGGCAAGGTAGGTTTTTTCGAGCTGACCCTGCTGTATCATGGCGCTCAGACGCCGTGCTACATCCTCACTCAGCGCATACACCATCACGCCCTGTGTGGTGCGGTCGAGGCGGTGGACGGGATAGACCGGATCGCACCCCGCTTTATCCTTCAACAACGACGGCATATTCGGCTTGTGCGCGTCAAACTCACTGAGCACCCCGTAAGGCTTGTACGCGATAAGAAGTCGGTCATCTTGATAAAGAACTTGAACTTCGTTATTCATAACTCAGTCAGTTGTGAAAAGCCAAAACTCCTCACTCCTCACTCTTCACTCCTAACTCCTAACTAAATGCAGTAGCTCTCAGCCAATCATCGTTCGCAGGCGTAAGCGCCTACTCCGATTCTTGGGAGAGCCTTGCATGGGTGTTGTAAGCCAATCGCAGGTTTTACCTGCTCTTGGACAGCACCTCAGAACAACCCGCTGATCACGCCGTCATCATTTACGTCGATCCTCTCGGCGGCGGGAGATTTCGGCAGACCGGGCATCGTCATGATCGCGCCGGTCAGCGCGACGATAAAGCCCGCGCCGGCAGAAAGACGGACATTCTGCACGTGGATCACAAAGCCCTCGGGCGCGCCGATCAAATGCGCTTCATCCGAAAAGCTGTACTGTGTTTTCGCAATACAGATCGGCAGACCGCCGTAGCCCATCGAGGTCAGGCGCCGGATCTCTTTCTCGGCATTCTTTGTGAACGCCACATGGCTGGCGCGATACACGCGCTTACAGATCGCGCGGATCTTCTTTTCGACCGGCTCGTCCAGATCGTAAAGGTAGGAAAAATCCTCATTCGACTCCTCGTCGCACAGGCGGATGACCTCATCGGCGAGATCGACGCCGCCGACGCCGCCGTCGGCCCATACGTTGGAGAGCACGGTGTTCACGCCCAGCTCCTTACAGCGGCGGATGACCATATCGATCTCCGCCTCGGTATCGGTCGGGAAACGATTGATCGCGACCACGCTGGGCAGCTTGTAGACGTTCTTGATATTATCGACATGGCGCAGCAGATTCGGCAGACCCTTTTCCAGCGCCTCTAAGTTCTCGGGAGAAAGATTCTTTTTATCCACGCCGCCGTGCATTTTCAGCGCACGGATGGTCGCGACGATCACGACCGCGTCGGGCTTGATATCCGCGTAACGGCACTTGATATCGAGGAATTTTTCCGCGCCCAGATCAGCGCCGAAGCCGGCTTCCGTGATGGTGTATTCGCTGAGCTTACGCGCCACCTTGGTCGCGAGCACGGAGTTGCAGCCGTGGGCGATATTGGCGAAGGGACCGCCGTGGACAAAGGCGGGAGTACCCTCCAGCGTCTGCACCAGATTCGGCTTGATCGCATCCTTGAGCAGCGCGGTCATCGCGCCCTGCGCCTTGAGATCGCCCACCGTGACGGGCTTTTCATCAAAGGTATAGCCGATAATGATACGCGACAGGCGGTCTTTCAGATCGCGGATGGATTCGGCAAGACAGAGGATCGCCATGACCTCGGACGCGACGGTGATATCGTAACCGTCCTCACGCGGCACGCCGTTGACTCTGCCGCCCAGACCGTCGGTCACAAAACGCAGCTGGCGGTCGTTCATATCCACACAGCGCTTCCATGTGATACGGCGGGGGTCGATATTCAGGCTGTTGCCGTGATAGATGTGGTTATCGATCAGCGCGGAAAGCAGGTTGTTCGCCGCGCCGATGGCGTGCATATCACCGGTGAAATGCAGGTTGATGTCCTCCATCGGGACGACCTGTGCCCAGCCGCCGCCCGCGGCGCCGCCCTTGATGCCGAACACCGGACCGAGTGACGGCTCACGCAGCGCGACGTTGGCGCTCTTGCCCAGTCGGCGCAGTCCGTCGGCAAGTCCGATGGTGGTGGTCGTTTTACCCTCGCCCGCGGGGGTAGGGGTCATCGCGGTCACGAGGATGAGCCTGTTCTCTCTGTCCTCCATCTTCAGGATATCCAGATTGAGCTTTGCCTTATACTTACCGTAATACTCGACATATTCTTCAGGGATACCCGCCGTGTCGGCGATCTCCCATATCGGTTTCATCTCACAGCTCTGTGCGATCTCAATATCGGTCAACACTATCATCTCCAAACGATCATTGCGTGGAAGGGCAAGTTCGATCTGCCGCTCCCGGGGTCATCAAGCGCTTGTTTTTCGCGCCTGATTTGGTATTATTCCACAGTTAATTATAGCTTATTTATGCGGTTTGGTCAACAAAACGGCTAAATTTTTCGTTTCCTGTCAAAAGCCCTTGCAACCCGTCACAAAATGTAGTAATATCTATATTACAAAAATCTATATATAGGTTTTTATGGCAACAGGTTTTTCATGCCGGATGGCTCATCGGGTCGATACGGCATACAACGGCAAAGGTCTTGGGGGAAAGCACATGAAATTATTGGAAGACAGAATCTTAAAAGACGGCATCGTGCGCGAGGGCAACGTATTGAAGGTAGACAGCTTTGTCAACCATCAGATCGACGTCGACTTTATCGCCGAGCTCGCCAAGGAATTCAAGCGCCTGTATGAGGGCGAAGAGATCACCAAGATCCTCACCATCGAGGCGAGCGGTATCGGCATCGCGTGTATCGTCGCGCAGGAGTTCCATGTGCCGGTGTTATTCGCCAAGAAGAACAAGAGCATCAATATCGCCAACGACGTTTACACCTCCAAGGTGGAATCGTTCACTCATAAACGCAGCTATGACATCATCGTGTCCAAGGACTTTTTGAAGCCCGAGGATAAGGTGCTGATCATCGACGACTTCCTCGCGATGGGCTCCGCCATGCAGGGACTCATCAGCCTGATCCGCGACGCGGGCGCGACCATCGTGGGCGCGGGCATCATCATCGAAAAAGCCTATCAGCAGGGCGGTCAAATGATCCGCGACATGGGCGTGAGGGTCGAATCCCTTGCCCGCATCAAGAGCATGGATAATAACACGATCGAGTTCATACACTAAGAAAATGAGCCTCCCTTTGGTAAAGGGAGATGGGTCGGAACTTGTTCCGACTCGGAGGGATTGTATTGATCGCCGATTACATCGGCAACCCTTTAATCGGGTTACTCGCGGACACATGTCCGCTCAGACAACTATGCAATCTCTCAGTCACTTTATCGGTTTGAGCCCTCCTAGCGGAGGCAGCAGACCCTTTTGTCCGCGTTGCGGACATTTCCCCTAGCAGGGGAATCTCCCTTACCAAAGGGAGCCAAACATGGAGGGATATATACGAAAAGCAAATGGTTTATTATCGGCACGGCGATCGTCGCCGCTGCCGTTGCATTCACAGCGGGCGTATTACTGATGACCAAGAGCATCACCTTTGCGCCGCGCGATCTGCAGGGCGCCGCGGCTGCAAAGTCCGTGATCGAAACGCCCCTGCTGCACACCGTCACCGGTGAACGCGTCTTTGGAGCGTCGACCGCCGATGAAGCAGTCAAGACGACGGCGACCAAATCCGCAGAGGAAAAGAAAGAATATACCGCCGATTCCATCCCGCAGGTCACGGGTCTCAAGCGACTGAGCGAAAAGCCCGACAGCATCCGCATCGGATGGGATGCGATCGAGGGCGTCGACGGCTACCGCGTGTACCGTCGCGACGACAATAAGGCGGGCTCGGATTACGCGCTGTTCTCGATCGCCAAGACCGCCGGAATGGACATCCGCAACCTCGGCACCGGCAGTAAATACAGCTTCAAAGTCACTCCGTACATCAAGGACAAAGGCGCCGTCACTGAGGGCAAGGGCACCGAGGTCACCTTCGGCACCGCGCCCACGGATGTGGAGAACTTCAGGATGACGGACGAGACCAAGTCCACGATCTCTCTGAGCTGGGATCAGAACGATCGCGCCGACGGCTATCTGCTCGAGCGTTGTTACAAGGGCAAGTGGAGCGATTATCAGACCTTTGACCAAAGCACCACCGAGTTCACCGACACCGATCTGGAAGCCGGCAGAGCATACTACTACCGCATCTGCGCCTTTCGTGAGGACAGCACGGGCAAGATGCCCGGCGCCAAATCCTCGATCCGCACCGTGGCAGGACTTTTAGGCCCCAAGGACGATGACTCCGCCTCCAAGCTCGGCAGAGTATCGCTCGACTTTGAAAAGAGCAAATACGCCGACGGCTATCAGATCTATTACAGCACGGACAAGGAGAACTGGGAGCATCTCGGCGACACCGAGAGCACCCACTACAGCACCTCGCGTCTGGAGGACGGCAAGACCTATTACTTCCGCATCTTCCCCTACATGACGGTCGACGGTCACGACATCACCGGCACCTATACCGAAATGAGCTTTGTCGCGAACAAAGAGATCTATGACAAAACGGTCGGCGACACCTATGTCGAGGTCAGCCTTGACGACCAGCATATGTGGTATATCATCGACGGCGACGTCTATCTCGACAGCGATTGCGTCACCGGCAACTACGGCTCGGCGGACACCCCCAAGGGCTTCTTTGAGGTCAACTCCAAAGCCTCGCCCTGTACCCTCAAAGGCGACGACTACACCTCTTACGTCACCTACTGGATGCCGTTCATCGGCGGCGGCTGGGGACTGCATGACGCCGACTGGCGCTCCAGCTTCGGCGGCAGCATCTACAAGGGCAACGGCTCGCACGGCTGCGTCAACCTGCCCCCCAAGATCGCCAAGGAGATGTACGCCGTCATGGAAGTCGGCACACCGGTCATCGTGTATTAATACCAATCGTCATTGCGAAGGGCGCGTATCAACAAGGATGAGATTACCACGTCAGGTCAGACAAAGGTCTGACCCTCCTCGTAATGACGATTTGCATGCGCCCTGTGGCAATCTCAACCGAATCACCAAAAAAAGCGACGGATTTCCCGTCGCTTTTTGATTTTGTATGATATTATTCGTTTCTGTTATTAACTCAGCCAACCAGGAGCTCATCATTGAACTCTAAGGGAATGGTTTGTATCGTGCAGCCGTCGGCATCCTTGACCTGCACAATGATCTCATGGAAGGAACGGGGCGAGAACATACCAAGGTCGATCATCACCGTGTTCTCTCCGGAAAAATCACGGTACAGATACGGGATATCATCCTCATACAACAGCTTCCATCCGAAGCTCTCGTAATACGTCTCGGTAAAGTCACCTCCGACATCCGGCTCACTGATGGTATAGCTGTAGGAATACGGAGCGGTACCGCCGATCACGTTCACCTCAAGCGTCGGCTCCCATGCAAACATCAGATCGATCCAGTGTGCGCCGGCAAGTGAAAGCTCGCCGGTCGGCTGATCCTCTGTCACATGATAATCGGAATATCGATAGGGATCACCGTAATCGCCCAGTACAAAAGCATGATCTCTGTAATGGCTGAATTCACGGAAGCCATAGGGGTTATAGGCTGTGACCGCAACATCGTAATCGCCGCTCTGTGTAAAGGTATAGGTAAAGGTATTCTTTTCTGAGCGATCCTGTACCTTTTCGCCGTCGATATAAAACTCATAGGTGCATCCCTCTTCACCGCAGTTTGCTCTCGCGGTAAAGGTTACCGGCACGCCGACCATCGCTTTGCCGGAATCATAGTCGGCGTAAAAACTCGTCACATCGATATCGGCAGACCCCTCGCCGCCGAAGCTCTCCGGGATCGTTATATTCGCATCTTGACGCTGGATCCATGTAGCGTCGAAAACTGTCGCCGCGCCGTCGCGGTCAAAATCCGCTCTCAGCTGTGCTTCATAGCCGAAATCGATCGCGCCCGCCAAGCCGCGCTGGATCAGCGTCACGTCAAGAATATCCGCTTTGTAATCGTGGTTCAGATCTCCGAACACCACAGGCGGCAGTGCCGCGCCGGCAGAGATCGAAAACAGCGATACCAACAGCACCGATCCGAGAAGAAATGCGATAAACTTTTTCATAATAATTCCTCCTTAGGATTAGACATGGGTATCCAATAAAATACCCTCTATAAATAAAACACTTGAAAAGCCGTTTTGGTTTCATCAATCGTAAAATATTTTATTTTTTCTGTGTAAGGCAGCCTTTTACGGAAGATACAAGCCGAACCGGTGAAAGGTTCAATTTTTTAAAAAGGCTTTACGGGATCTCTCGTCTTTTCATGTTAATTCCGCCTTAACTAAAAATGACGCACAACCGAAGTCATGCGTCCAAAAACACATGCTCGATTGTCGCCAAACAATTAACAGCAATATTACCCTGTATAATATACATAAGGAAATAGCTTTGAAAGAGCGTTGTGTTTTTATCATAATAAATAAAAACACTATTTCCTAAAAAGCGTATATTATACATTCGTCCTGTATTCAGCTGTTAATTGTTGGCACCTTTATCTTAACAAATATACTTGTGCTTTTCAATATTATTGTAGATGTTATCGTGTTTTCCACATAGAAAAATCAGGGCATTTTTTGTGCAGAATCACCGTGGAAAAGACACACATCCAAGCCTCCCTTTCCTAAGGGAGGTGGGCAAATCGGCTTGCCGATTTGCTCGGAGGGTTGTCGGATCAGATTGACAGCAACCCCCGGTCGCAAAAGCGACAGCTTCCTCGCCGGAAACGGCTTCTTCTGCGAAGACAGCTGACCCTTCTTCTTCTGCGAAGACAGCTGACCCTTTTGTCTGCTTTGCAGACATTTCCCCTATCAGGGGAATCTCCCCTTGTCCTTCGGACATTCCCCCAACGGGGGTACCTTAGAAAAGGGGATCTCATACAATTCCTCATTCCTCATTTCAAAATCCTAATTCTCCTTGACAACCACCTCATAAAAAGGTACTATATTACTTGTGTAAAAAATCAGTTCGCCGAAAGCCATCGGCGACAAGGAGGTAAACATGAAGAATACAGAAAAAACAATGGAGAAATTAGTCGCTCTGTGCAAGGGCAGAGGCTTTGTCTATCCCGGCTCGGAGATCTACGGGGGTCTCGCGAACACATGGGATTACGGCCCCTTGGGCGCGGAGCTGAAGAACAATATCAAAAAGGCATGGCTGAAAAAGTTCGTGCAGGAAAACAAGTATAACGTCGGTCTGGATTCCGCGATCCTGATGAACCCGCAGACATGGATCGCCTCGGGTCACTTAGGCGGCTTCTCCGATCCGCTGATGGACTGCAAGGAATGTAAGACCCGCCACCGCGCCGACAACCTGATCGAGGACTTTGACGGCACCAACGTCGCCGGCTGGTCGAACGAGCAGATGATGGACTACATCCGCGACAAGGGCATCACTTGCCCCAACTGCGGCAAATCCAACTTTACCGATATCCGTCAGTTCAACCTGATGTTCAAGACCTTCCAAGGGGTCACCGAAGACACCAAGGCGGAGCTGTATCTGCGTCCCGAGACCGCGCAGGGTATCTTTGTCAACTTCGCGAATATCCAGCGCACCACCCGCAAGAAGGTTCCCTTCGGTGTGGCGCAGATCGGTAAATCCTTCCGTAACGAGATCACCCCGGGCAACTTCATCTTCCGTGTGCGTGAGTTTGAGCAGATGGAGCTGGAGTTCTTCTGCAAGCCCGACACCGACCTTGAATGGTTCGACTACTGGCGCTCCTACTGCCGCGACTTCCTCTACAGCCTCGGCATCAAGGAAGAGAACCTCAGACTGCGCGACCACAGTAAGGAGGAGCTGAGCTTCTACTCTAAGGCGACCACCGACTTTGAGTACCTCTTCCCGTTCGGCTGGGGCGAGCTGTGGGGCATCGCCGACCGCACCGACTATGACCTGACCCAGCACCAGAATGTTTCGGGCAAGGATCTGAGCTACTTCGATCCCACCGACAACAGCCGCTATGTTCCCTATGTCATCGAGCCGTCGCTGGGCGTGGAGCGTCTGTTCCTGACCATCATGACCGAAGCGTATGACGAGGAGCTTGTGGATGAAGCAAAGAACGATACCCGCGTGGTACTGCGCCTGCATCCGTTCCTCGCACCCTTCAAGGCAGCCGTTCTGCCGCTCTCCAAGAAGCTAAGCGAGCAGGCGGGCACGCTGGCTGACGAGCTCTCCAGGAAATTCATGGTCGACTACGACGACGCCGGCTCCATCGGCAAGCGCTATCGCCGTCAGGATGAGATCGGCACGCCGTTCTGCATCACCTATGACTTTGACAGCCTTGAGGACAACTGCGTGACCGTCCGCGACCGCGACACCATGCAGCAGGAGAGAGTCGCCATCGCCGACCTCGAAGCGTATATCGCGGAGAAGATCAACTTCTAAAAACCACACTATATATTGTCATTGCGAGGCTCCGTCAAGGAGCCGTGGCAATCTCAACCGAATAAAACAAACGACCCGACAGGCTGAAATACCTGTCGGGTTACTTATTTGCGTTGCCCGAAAACAACATATGAACTATCGTTTTCGGGAGGAGCAAGCCCCTCCCCTACGATTATCAAAAACGTTCAACTATTCGGTCAACGCTTCATATTCTTCAAATTTGTATGCAATTGTATCGGTGCTGTGTGCGTCGGAGGACAGGACAAAACGTCCGCCCTTTTCCTTGATATACGCGATCATCTCCTCACTCGGATAGGGCGAGGTGCGATAACCGCGTGAGATCGCGCCGGTGTTGATCTCAAAGGGTACGTCATGCTTCAACAGCGTATCGACCGCCTTCTGCCATGCCGCAACATAGCGGGGATGGTGGATATCAAAGATCGCATTCACGGAATCGCCCGTATGCGGGACGTCGCTAGCGTCGTCCCCTACTTCGATAAACTTACTGATCAAGTCAAAATGTCCGATGATGTCGCAGCCGGTTTTGTTCACCACATCGGCGACCGTCGCGAAATACAGCTCGCACAGCGCGTAGATATCACCGTTAAAATGCTTTTCAACAGCGTCTTGCAGTATCGCTACGCTCTCGTCAACGGGGATGTACTCCTCATCGACCTTGACATAATGCACCGAGCCGATGACATAATCGAACTCGTCGGTCGGGTAGTCGGAATAATAATCCTGCTCCACACCGCAGAGCACATGGATGCGGTCGAAGTATTTCGCACGCAGATAGCGGCACTCGGCAAGATAACGAGGAACCTCATCCTTTTGCATACAGTAGCTTTCATCAAAAAAGGTGTAGCTGTGGCCGCTGATACCGACAGTGTTCAATCCTTTCTCGATCGCTGATATCACCATATCTTCAGGCGCGGCTGACCCGTCGCAATAGCAGGTGTGCATATGCAGATCCTTAGTTATCACCGGTCATCTTCTCCTGCTTGACTTTTTTGTCGATCACGTGGCGGGAAGCGAGCTCACGGTGGATGTCCTCGAGCGAGATGCCCTGCTCGATCATCAGCACCATGACATGGTAGGCGAGGTCGGCGATCTCATAGATCGTCTCCTTCTTATCCTCGGCTTTGGCGGCGATGATGACCTCGGTGCACTCCTCGCCGACCTTTTTGAGGATCTTGTCCAGACCCTTGTCGAAGAGATAGGTGGTGTAGGAGCCTTCCTGCGGATCGGTCTTGCGGCCCTTGATCAGCTCGATCAAGCCCTCATACGAGAACTCCTTGAGCTCGTCGCTCTCCCATACGAGATTGGTGAAGCACGAGGTGGTGCCCATATGGCACGCGGGGCCGTCGGGCTCTACCATCACGACCAGCGCGTCCTTGTCGCAGTCGGCGGTGATGCTGACGATATGCTGATAGTTACCTGAGGTCTCGCCCTTGAGCCACAGCTCCTGACGCGAACGGCTCCAAAAGCAAGTGAGCCCCTTCTCCATCGAGATCTTGAGGCTTTCCTCATTCATATATGCTACGGTGAGAACCTGCTTGGTGATACTGTCCACCACCACGGCAGGGATCAGACCCTTTTCGTCGAATTTGAGTTCATTGATGTTGATCATGTTGTTTTCCTCCTTATAGCCTCCCTTTCCTAAGGGAGGTGGGCAAATCGGCTTGCCGATTTGGTCGGAGGGTTGCTGCGTTTCCATTGTCAGTTATTTGCAACCCCCAGTCGCCTTTGGCGACAGCCCCCTTAGAAAAGGGGGCCATATTATACCCTCGTCGGGATGCCTGCTTTTGCCATTTCCGCTTTGAGGTCGGAGATCTTGACCTCGCCGAAGTGGAAGATCGAGGCGGCAAGTCCCGCATCGACTTTCGGTAATGTCCGGAACAGGGTGATAAAGTCCTCGATCTTGCCCGCGCCGCCGGACGCGATGACGGGTACGTTCACGACGCTGCTCACAGCTTCGAGCATTTCGAGGTCAAAGCCCTGCTTGACACCGTCGGTATCGATGGAATTGAGCACGACCTCGCCCGCGCCGTTATCAACACAGCGTTTGATCCAGCTGATCGCCTCCATGCCGGTGTCCTCACGACCGCCCTTGGCATAGACGCGGAATTCGCCGTCCTGTCGCTTGACGTCGGCGGAAATGACCACGCACTGGTCGCCGTAGAGCTTCGCCGCCTGATAGATCAGGTCGGGGTTGCGGATCGCGCCCGAATTGACGCTGACCTTATCCGCGCCGCATTTGAGCACGCGGTCAAAGTCATCGACAGTATTGATGCCGCCGCCGACGGTGAGCGGTATAAACACCTTGCGCGCTGTTTCGGTCAGGATATCGGTGAACAGCGATCTGCCCTCGGCGGACGCGGTGATATCGTAGAACACCAGCTCATCCGCGCCGCAGGATGAATAATACTGCGCGAGCTCCACGGGAGAGGCGACGTCGCCCAGCCCCTCAAAGTTCACGCCCTTGACGACCCTGCCGTTCTTGACGTCCAGACAGGGGATGATGCGTTTTGTGATCATTGTACTGCCTCCACTGCCTGTTTCAGATCGATCGCGCCGGTGTAGTACGCCTTGCCGATGATTGCGCCGTACAAGCCCATCTTTTGGAGCGCGAGGATATCATCCATCGAGCTCACGCCGCCCGAGGCGGTGATGTCCATGCTGTAACGGCGGCTCATGGTGCGGTACAGATCGCGGTTGGTGCCCGCCATCACGCCGTCACGGCTGATGTCGGTACAGATGATGGTTTTCACGCCGTAGTTCTGCATTCTCTCAAAGAACTCGTCGGCGGTCACGCTGCTGCGCTCCAGCCAGCCCTTGACGGCGATGAAGCCCTCGCGGATATCCGCGCCCACTGCGATGCGCGCATCGTATTTTTCGATCGCCTTTTTCAAAAAGGCTTCGTCACTGATCGCGGCCGTGCCGAGGATCACGCGGTCGATGCCCGCGCTCAGATAGCGATCGACGACCTCCATAGAGCGGATGCCGCCGCCTACCTCGCAGAACAGGCCGCTTTCTTTTTTGATCTTTAATACCGTGTCGAGATTCGGGGTGCCGCCGTCGCGAGCGCCCTCGAGATCCACGATATGGATATGGGTCGCGCCGCAGTTTTTGAAATCCAGCGCGATCTCTTCGGGATGATCGCTGTAAACGGTCATTTTATCATAGTCGCCCTTATACAGGCGCACCGCCTTGCCTCCGACAAGGTCGATAGCGGGGAAAAGTATCATATATAAGCCTCCTTACCAAGGCCCCCTTTCCTAAGGGGGCTGTCGCCAACGGCGACTGGGGGTTGAAACATCGATTATTACAGCACGCCGCAAACCACATCATTACATACGTTTCAACCCTCCGTCACGGACACGAATGTCCGTGCCACCTCCCTTAGGAAAGGGAGGCAAATCGGTTGGTCACGTGACACATGTCACGTTCCGTTTATATCTCACAAAAAGCTTTCAATATCTTCAATCCCACATCACCGCTTTTTTCGGGGTGGAATTGGCATCCGAAGACGTTGCCCTCTTCCACCGAGGCGGTCAGCTCCGCGCTGTACTCCGCGACCGCGGTCACGCTGTCGTCGCAGTCGGCGGCGTAGTAGGAATGGACAAAATACACACAGTCGCCGTCGTTCAGATATTTAAACAGCGGACTGGGTTTCTTGACGATCAGGCGGTTCCAGCCGATGTGCGGGATCTTGAGATCCTTGTCGATCACCTCGGCGATCGGGCGCACGTTGCCGCGTATCAGC
>ONUI01000229.1 GCA_900320995.1 uncultured Eubacteriales bacterium | reverse complement strand
CATCTGCTCGGTATCCATATCGATCAGCTGATACTTCAAGCTGGAGCTGCCGGCGTTGATGACTAATATTTTCATAGAATTCTTCCTCCTGTATTGAAATAATTACATTTTTGACCTATACTATAATAGTACAAAATAAAATGATTTTCAAGCATTTTTCAAAGGAAAAGAGGAAGTTTAGTTTGATAGTTCAGCGTGCGGCGGTGATTTGTGAGTTCAATCCGTTTCATAACGGGCATAAATTTCTAATAGAGAAAATAAAGTCCGATCCTCATAACGATGTCGTTTGCATTATGAGCGGCAACTTTGTCCAGCGCGGCGATATCGCGATCACGGACAAATACGCCCGCGCCAAAGCCGCCTTACATAACGGCGCGGATATCGTCGTGGAGCTGCCGACCGTTTACGCGATGTCAGGAGCGCAGACCTTTGCGGAAAACGGCGTGCGTATTGCCACGGCAATGAACTGCGACAGGCTGTACTTCGGCGCGGAAAATTCGATCAACGATCTGAAAGAAGTCGCCGGTCTGCTCGAAAACAAGCTGATCAACGACAAGATCCATGATTTGATGAAGAACGGTCAATACTACCCCAAGGCGCTGAGTATGGCGGTCGGAGATAAGTACGCCAAGGTGCTCGATCAGCCGAACAATATCCTCGCGATCGAATACATCAAGGCTTGTCAAAAATACGGGCTCCTGCCGATCGCCATCCCACGCAAGGGCGTGAATCATGACGAGGATATCATCCGCGACGGGATCGCCTCCGCGAGCAAGATCCGTGAAATGATCGAAAAGGGTGAGTCATACAAGCTGCTCACACCGATGGAGATCACCAACGTCAGCGCGATCAAAAGCATCGAGCCCGCGATCCTCTATCGGCTCAAAACGATCACGGCGGAGGAACTGCGCAAGATCGCCGACGTCAGCGAGGGGCTGGAATATCGGATCATCGAAGCGGCAAAGCAATATAATTCTTTATCGGAAATATATAACGCCGTCAAAACAAAACGCTACACGATGGCGCGGATTCGCCGCATCATCCTCTCAGCGTTTCTCGGCATTACCGCGGAAATGCAAAGCACCCCTGTCCCCTATCTGCGGATCCTCGGCGTTAAATCGGTATTGGCGGGAACATTGGCAGGCGCGAAACTGCCGCTGATCGTGAAAACGAAAGCGGACTATGATGATCTGAATCATATTTCCGCAAAAGAAATATTCAAGGTCGATCTGCGTGCCGCCGAGGCGATGAACATTGCAAGACATGCTGATCCGATCAATGAATTCACTCAAGGCGTGATCAAAATATAATCCTATATCACAAAAGGCTGTCATCATGACAGCCTTTTTCTTATCCCGATCAAACGGGATGGACTTTATTCTCTTTGTCGAGTAATTCGGAGTTGATGCCGAGTTTTTTGTTGCGGCGCTTCTCAAAGAAGTCGACCGCGACCTTCGGGAACTGGGCGTAGCTGAGGACGTCCTCTTCCTGCTCCATATACTGCGGAATCTCGGCACGCAGCTTTTCAAGCTCCGGCTCAAGCAGATCGGCAGGACGACATTCGATCGGCTCCATATCGCCGATAATGCGCTTACGGAACTCGGGGTCGATCGGCATCGGGGTGGTGCCGTATTTGCCCGCGACCAGATCCTTGAACTCGTTGGTGCACATCTTGTAGCGCTCGCCCATGATGACGTTGAACACCGCCTGAGTACCGACGATCTGAGAGGTCGGCGTGACGAGCGGCGGATAACCGCTGTCCTCACGCACACGCGGTACTTCCTCGAGCACCTGTGTGAGCTGATCTTCCTTGCCCGCCTGTTTGAGCTGACTGAGCAGGTTGCTCAGCATACCGCCCGGCACCTGATAGATCAGCGCCTTGGCGTCGGTAGCGAGCATCTTGGGATCCAAAAGACCGCTCTTGATATACTTCTCGCGCAGGGTCATGAAGTATTCGCGGATCGGGGTCAGGCTCTCGAGCTTGATGCCCGTATCATATTCGGTGCCCATGAACGCGGCGATCATGCTCTCGGTCGGCGCGTGAGAGGTACCCAGCGCCAGCGGAGAGATCGCGGTGTCGATCATATCGACGCCCGCTTCTACGCCCTTCATCAGGCACATGGAGGCAAGTCCGGAGGTATAGTGGGTATGGAGCTGCAAGGGCAGATCGACCTCGGACTTGATCGCCTTGACGAGCTTTTCGGTACGATAAGGGGTCAGCAGCGCCGCCATATCCTTGATGCAGATGGAGTCGGCGCCCGCGTCGGCGATACGCTTGGCGTATTCGACATAATACTCGTCGGTAAAGACAGGACCGGTGGTGTAGCTGATCGCTACCTGCGCATGAGCGCCCTCTTTCTTAGCCGCCTTGATGGCGACCTGCAGGTTCTTGATATCGTTCAGCGCGTCAAAGATACGGATGATATCGATACCGTTCGCGACGGAACGCTGTACAAAATACTCAAGGACATCGTCGGCATAATGACGGTAGCCGAGCATATTCTGTCCGCGGAACAGCATCTGGAGCTTGGTGTTCCTGCAATGCGCGCGAATGACGCGCAGACGATCCCACGGATCCTCATTCAAAAATCGCAGACAGCTGTCGAAGGTCGCGCCGCCCCAACATTCGAGCGAATAAAAG
>ONUI01000066.1 GCA_900320995.1 uncultured Eubacteriales bacterium | reverse complement strand
TATGACAGCGCGTTCTTGATCTCCGTGCGCTCATAGAACTGCGCGCCGCTGTAGATGGTGTACGGGATCTTCGCCTTGCGCAACACATCCTCAACGGTTCGCGTGATGTAGTGGGCGCGGTAGAGGATGGTCACATCGCGGAACGGCGTACCCTGATCATTCAGCTCCCATATCTGCGAGGCGATCCATTTCGCTTCATCCTCCGAGGTATCGGCGTGATAGCATAGAACGGAAGCGCCGTCGGGGAGCATCGGGATCAGGTCTTTCTTTACCCTGTACCGATTCTTGTCGATCAGCGAATTGACCGCCGCGATGATCTGCGGGGTAGAGCGATAGTTCTCGGTCATCAAGATGGTTTTGACGTTCGGAAAGACCTTGTCGAATTCCAGCAGATATTTGACGTCCGCGCCGCGCCATGTGTAGATGGTCTGGTCGGGATCGCCGACGATGAACAGGTTGTTATGAAAACCGCAGAGGTTTTCCATCAGCTCATATTGCAGAAAGTCGATGTCCTGAAACTCGTCGATCATGATGTACTCAAGGCGCTTCTGCCATTTGAGCTTGATCTCATTGTTCTGTGAGAAGATGTACAGCACGAACTTGATCAGATCGTTATAGTCCAGCCCGAAGCACTTCTTCTCCTGATACAGATAGCCGTAGAAGATGATATCCTTCACCGCGGTCGCCTGCATATATTTGTCGTGAAGCGTATCGAGCGACATCTCGATCATGTCGAGGTAATAGTCGGGACGCTTGAACAGCTTTTGGATCTCGATCATATCGCGCGCGTCACGGAAGGTCATGTCTCGCAGCGTCAGACCGCGCTCGGCGTAGATGACGCGGAGCATATCGTCGATGTCGGAATTGTCGAGGACCAGAAAGCTCTTCGGGTATTGCACGGCAAAGCTGTCCTCCTGCAGAATACTCACGCAGAAGCTGTGGAAGGTACAGATGTAGCCGGTGTCGTTGTCGCCGGTCAGCAGATGGATCCGCTGACGCATCTCATCGGCGGCTTTGTTGGTGAAGGTCACGCAGAGGATGTTGCCGGGCAGTATACCGACTTCGTTGACGAGAAAGGCAAAGCGATGCGTCAAAGCCCGTGTCTTGCCGGAGCCGGCACCCGCGATCACGCGGATATACCCCTCTGTCGAGGTGACCGCTTCCATCTGTGTTTGGTTGAGGTTGCCGAATAAATCTTTCATTTTGATTCTCCTGATCAAATGATAAGCCTATTGTAACATAAGAGCGTACGATAAAGCAATGCGGATATAGGATATTATCCCTATGCGTATATTCTACACGACGGATATTCCGATAAACGGGACTTTGGCGGCGCACCGCACCGCTTTTATAGTTCTCTATTAGAACTATAATCAAATTGACAAAAGATAATCCCCTCGTATCACTGCATACGAGAGGATAAAAATCGATTATAAATATATTTCCGCCCAGGATTTCAGCTCGCCGATACTGACAGACGGAAGAAAGACCTTTGCGTCTGTGATCTCCGCTCCGTCGCTGAGATAGGGCTTGAGTTTTGCGGCGGTTTTGCCGATATCACTGCCGCCGGATGTCGCAAAGAGGAGGATCTTTTTTGAGGACAGATCATAACTCTTTACAAAGGTGTTGATGATATTCGGAGCGCCGTAATACCATATTGGGAAGCCGATGAAGATCGTATCATATTCATTGATATTCTCAATCTTGTCGGCGATGGGCACATCCTTCTTTCCGAATTTTTCACGGTTACATCTCGCCAGAGGATTCGTCCATCTCAGATCAGCGTCGGAATACGGCTTCTCCGGCTTGATCTCAAACTCATCCGCGTGGATAATAGCTGCCAGCCTTTTGGCGACTTCGGCAGTTGTTCCGCTTGCGGAAAAATACGCTACGATTGATTTGTTCATAATAATACCTCCGTTAGTTTCATGCTGATAGGATCCGTCCGCGCTCGCGGCACTTCATCTTTCCGCTATGAGCTTCAGCACCTTAGGCGCGGCGATCATAAACCATGACGAGAACTTTCTCGGTTCTTCGAGCATCTCGCTTTTCAGCTCGTCAAAGTTGATCCATCTCAGCTCCTCGATCTCTTCGCGGTCAAAGTCGAAGCCGCCCGTATACTCACTCAGGAACACATGGTCATACTCGTACTCGAACAGCTCTTCGCCGTACTCGGTGAAGTAGACAAAGTCGAACAGCTCCCTGAACTCACAGCATATCCCGAGCTCTTCTTTCAGCCTGCGGCGTACCGAGTCGTTCAGCGCTTCGCCGTATCGCGGATGCGAACAGCACGCGTTAGCCCACAGCCCGCCCGAGTGATACTTGTTTTTGTTGCGCTTTTGGATCAGCATTTTTCCGTCATGGATGATAAAAACGGAGAAAGCTCTGTGCAGACGCCCTGAGCGGTGAGCTTCCTCCTTGCTCATATGGCCGATCTCATTGTCAAAAAAATCGGTCAGTATCAGTTGATCGTTCATAGATGATCTCTCCTTGTGAGCCGCAGCCGCTCAACGAATGATATATTGATTCTATCATGCTTGAGGCGGGTTGTAAAGATGTATCAGCGAGATGATCCTGCTCGCGGGCATTGCGTTGTCATTTTTTTCAATGCAGGGACGAGCCTGTATGATCCCCTTCCGAGGGTAGCGCAAACCACCCGTTGAACGGTGGTTTTGATCCTTTCGTTCTCAGGTAACCGGGACGGTGTGGCAGATATCCCGAAATAAAGGTGAAAAAATCGGTTTTATTCAAAAAGAATCGCTGTTTATTATTGACAACAGACCCGCGGCTTTGTATTATTAAAATAGTGCAATATACCCGAAATTTACACTCGGAGTGCGTATTATGAAAAGGTATCAATTTAGTGACGCCGAACGAAAGGCGTTGGAAAAGCTGCGTGTCCCTCTCGCGATCTATCAGTTTTTGAATAAACGCGTCGTGACAGTATTAGTGTCCGACGGCTTTATCGAGCAGCTTGGCTATGAGAGCAGAGAAAAAACGATGTTCGCGATGGACAACAATATGTATGAGGATACCCATCCCGACGACAAGTCACGTATCGCGGACGCCGCGTTGCAGTTTGCGACTCTCGGCGGCAGGTACAACGTCGTCTATCGCACGCGCTCCCTGAACAGCGACGACTATCGGATCCTGCACGCGACAGGCGAGCACGTGTATACCGAGGATGGCACACGGCTCGCTTATGTCTGGTACACGGACGAGGGGCCGTATTCATCCCAATCTCACGACAGTCTGCTTGCGGTGGATTTTGATATCCGCCACGCGATGCGTGAGAAGAGCGCGCCGGGCAGCAACAACTATGATGTGCTGACCGGACTGCCCACGATGTCCCATTTCATCGATCTCATCAACCAGTGGCGGCGTGACCACAGAGGCGGTAACGGCAACACGGCGATCCTGTATATCAACCTATGCGGTATGAAGCATTATAACCGCCGCTTCGGCTTTGCGGAGGGCGATCATATGCTCCGACGGTTCTCGGGGATCCTCGAGAGACAGTTCGGACAAGATAACTGCAGCCGCTTCGGCTCCGATCACTTCTGTGTTTTCACCACGACGGATCAGCTCGAAGAGACCCTCAAGCATATCTTCGACGAGTTCAGAGCGGATAAAACCGGGGCTTCTCTGCCTGTGCGCGTCGGCATCTATCCCGAGATCTACGGCATCCTCGGCGTCAGCGCCGAGTGTGACCGCGCGAAATTCGCCTGCGATATGCTGAAGAACATCCGTATCTCAGACTTCCGTTATTTTGACAGATCCATGCTGTCTCAAGCGGAGAAGCGGCATTATTATATCGACAACCTGAACCGCGCGCTCGAAGAGGAGTGGATCCAGGTCTACTACCAGCCCATCGTCCGCGCCGCGAATCGCCGTGTCAGCGATGAAGAAGCGCTGGCGCGCTGGATCGACCCCTCCAGAGGACTGATCCCTCCGAGCGAGTTTATCCCCGTTCTGGAGGAAGCCAAGCTGATCTACAAGCTGGATCTCTATGTTCTCGATCAGGTGCTCAAGAAGATCAGGATACAGGAGCAGGAGGGGCTCTATGTCGTACCGACCTCCATCAACCTTTCGCGCTCGGATTTTGACGCCTGTGATATCGTCGAAGAGATCCGCCGCCGCGTCGACGCCGCCGGCGTCAGCCGCAGTCTGTTGAATATCGAGGTGACGGAGAGCACGATCGGCAAGGACTTCGACTATATGAAGTCCCAGATCATCCGTTTCCGCGAGCTGGGCTTTCATGTCTGGATGGACGATTTCGGCAACGGCTACTCCGCTCTCGATACGCTGCAGAGCATCCATTTTGACCTGATCAAATTTGATATGTATTTTATGAAGCAGTTCGCCGACAGCGATAAAAGCCGTATCCTCCTGACCGAGCTGATCCGCATGGCGATCTCGCTGGGCATAGACACGATCTGTGAGGGCGTCGAGACCGAGGAACAAGTATCGTTCCTGCAGGAGGTCGGCTGTACGATGATGCAGGGCTACTATTTCTGTCGTCCGATCCCGATGGAAGCCATCCTCGAGCGCTACCGTTCCGGTACCCAGATCGGCTTCGAGAATCCCGAGGAAACCGACTATTACGCGGCAATCGGAAAGATCAACCTGTATGATCTCGCGATCCTCTCCAACGATGATGAAGAAGTGTTCGAGCATTATTTCAACACGATCCCGATGGCGATTGTCGAGTCGACTGACGAGCACTTCATGCTGGTGCGCTGCAACTCCACCTACCGCTCGCTGGTAACGAAACTGCTCGGTCATTTCCCGATCGGTCGGCACGTGAGTTTCAAGAAGGGCGACGGTATCACAAGTCAGGACTATTTGAACGCGATTCACGAATGTGCGAACAAGGGCAGCAAGATGCTTTTGGAGGATCGGCTTTCCGACGGCACCGTGATGCAGGTCTTTCTGAAAAACATCGCCCATAACCCCGTCACCGGCGCCAACGCGGTCGCGATCGCGGTACTGACGATCACCCACTCCGATAACAGCCCCGTTTCCTTCACTCACCTCGCCAGGGCGCTGACCTCTGACTATCTCACTCTGTGCTATGCCAACATCCGCACGGGACATTATGTAGAATACCGGGGAAACGTCGATCTTGACGAGCCGGAGGCGGAGCGCTTCGGAAACAACTTCTTTGACGCTCTGCGCAGCTCGGCACGCAACCGGGTGGCTCCCGAGGATCTGCCGCCGCTTCTCAACGCGCTGACAAAAGAAAATATCCTGCGCTCGATCGAGGAGATGGGCTCGTTCGTCCTGTTCTTCCGGGCTAAGGTGTTCGGTAAGATGAAGCCCGTCAACCTCAAGGCGGTGCGGATCAAACACGACCGGGATCATATCATTCTCGGTCTGAGAGAAAAGAAAGAATTAACCGATGCTGAGGCGCAAAGCGGCGCTCGGGGGTAACTCATGTCATATTCTATTATCGGAATCATCGCAATCATGGTGCATCTGATTATTAACCGGGATATGCTGTGGCATTACAGCGATTATACCGATGTCCCCGCCTACAGGGAATACCGCGATTATATTCTCGGTATGCTGTTCTTCTGCGCGGCGGATGTGCTGTGGGGCTTTTTTAACGATCTCAAGATGATCGTGCCGCTCTATGCGATCACCGTCATCTATTTCATCACCATGATGGCGGGCTTTCTGCTGTGGACGCGGTATGTCGCCGCCTATATGGAGGGCGACAATCACAGCGTGTTCAGGCGCGTCCTCACTGCGGTGGGAGTCACTCTCTTTGTCTGTGAGCTCGTGATCCTCACGATCAACTTCTTTGTACCCATCAAGTTCTATTTTGACGAGAACGCCGTCTATCATGCAGGCATGGCTCGCTATGTAACACTGGGGATGCAGGTCGTGCTGTTCATCGTCACGTCGATCTACACCTTCGTGACAAAGTCGCCGAGCGAAAGCGCGACCAAACGACTGCGCCGATCCGTCGGTCTGTTCGGTATCCTGATGGCGGCGCTGATTATCCTGCAGATCTATTATCCGATGCTGCCGCTGTATTCCATCGGCTATCTGCTGAGCAGCTGTTTGCTCCATTCCTTTGTCGTAGAGGAAGAAAAGGACGAGTATCGAAAGAATCTGAAGGAAATGCTGGATCGCACCCAGCAACAGAGCCTTGAGCTCGGTGACGCGCGGCGCAAGATCTATACCGATCCGATGACCGGCGTCGGCAGCAAGCAGGCGTATCTGGAAGAGATCGACACGCTCGACGCCAGGATCCGCGGCGGCAAAGCCGATGATTTCGCCGTGATCGTGTTCGACGTCAACGACCTCAAGATCATCAACGATACCAAAGGACACGACGTCGGCGACGTCTATATCTATAACGCCTCGATGCTGATCTGTGAGTTCTTTGACAGCTGTCCCGTCTACCGCATCGGCGGTGACGAATTCGTCGTGATCCTGCAGGGCGAGCCCTATAAGAGCCGCAGGGAGCGTCTCGCTGCCTTTGAGGCGCAGATAGACAGCAACCTTCATGCCGCCGATAAGGTCGTGATCTCCTCGGGTCTCGCCGAGTATGAGAGCGGCGCCGATACGCACTATCTCGCCGTCTTTGAACGCGCCGATCAGCAGATGTATATGCGCAAGCGCGCGCTGAAGAAAAAGAAGAAGCGGACCTCACCCCGAAGCCGCAGGTGATCTGCCTCCCGTAATTGATGTATCGAGCGGATGATGAAGAGCAAAGCGAAGTGACGAGCTGTCACGACAACCGTATTTTCCAACTCATGATAAGCCATAAAGATAAACGCTGACCGCACACCGTGCCGTCAGCGTTTTTTTTGCTCCATTCCCCAAAAGCAAAAGATATTCTGTTTTGGGGAATGATTACCTCAAAAGTGTTAAACAAAACCCCTCAAATTTATCGTCTTGATGTTTTTATCCTTTTGACCAATGAGTAAATTCCATAACCGATCGCCACGCCGAGTGTGTTCAAAATCAGATCGTCAATATCCGAAACTCTGTCCGCAAAGGGCAATTGGACAAGCTCGATACATAGTGATAGGAACGCTCCCGCCGCGATCACCTTGCCGAAATGATCCAGCCTTTTGTAAACGATCGGCAAAATGATTCCGGTCGGAATAAACATTGCCGTATTCCCGACGATATTCCAGATCATATCTCTTGCGCTGTCGTATTGAAGCAAATTGGCAAAAGGGATAAAATTGATGCGGAAAGGAAAAGCAGCTTTCGCATCAAAAACCAACGGCTGAATGTGCCCGTTCACTAAGTCTCTCGGAAAAAACGAGAAACGGATAATGACCGCGAGATTGAGATACATCAACAGCAGCAAAGCCTCACGTTTCCATATGATTCGCTTTTGGCCTCACGTTTCCATATGATTCGCTTTTGGCGGATCCATACGACCATTCTGACCGCCAGCCAAACAGCGGTGAACAACAATTCAAAAGTCACAAAGGATATATTCATCATCCTGTTCGCCCCTTATATTTTCGATTTGGCGCTTTTGCGTTTACCAAACAAACGGAATCACCTTATATTTCACTCTCTTTTTGTAGTCGATATATCCTTCAAGCCCTTCTTCAAGAATCTTTTCCTCGTTTTTCATTCGTTTCGCGATAATGGGGATATAACACAGCAGGATCGCGACCGAGATCGGCGAGGCAAGTACAAAGCCCATTGAGATAAACAGGAATAGGGTCGCGGAGTACATCGGGTGGCGCACGATCCCGTACAGACCCGTGTCGATGACCTTCTGATCCTCCTGTACCTCGATCGTCCGTGAAAGAAAGGCGTTCTCCCTGAGTACCTCGGCGTACATGGCATAAGCGCACAGAAAGAAGACCGTACCGATGATCACCGTCCAATTAGGCATAACAAGCCACTTGAAGCGGAAGTTGAGCCCCGCGATGACAAACGCCGCAAGGAACATGATTCCGCTTAACGCAACAACCGTTTTCTGCTCTTTTTGTTCTTCTTTTGCGTTGAGGCGCTTTCTCAGCAGCGCGGGATTGCGAAACATCATCACAAATCCCGCGATCAGCATTGGTACAAACAGTATTCCGATCAACAGCCACGCCTGCCAAAACGCGAACGTCCCCGCGGGCAGGAACAACAGCAGCCCTACCAGAATAAGACCTGCCGCAAACTTTACGATTGCTTGCATAAATAACTTGACGGTCATTTTACCACCCTTTGACGATCCTGTTTCACACGCTCAGCTCGAGATCCGCTTTGAGGGAGATCGTGTAGTCCGCGTACTGCGATAACTCACGCCAGCCATCCGTATCGAGCAGGAGGTAGTTGACCTCGATCCCGTTGATAACAGCTGTATACTTCATTGACAAACATCTTATTATTTCTGCTGTTCATCGCCGCCAAGCATTTGTGCTGTGATCTCTGCCGCAGTTTTCACCATTTTGGGACAATCACAACCCAGAATGTCGCGGCAGATATAGGAGCCCTCTCTCTTTTTGAATTCTTCAAGGAATCTCACTGCCTTTGCTTTTTGCGCAGCTCGGCTTTCAACGTCGCTTAGATCAAACTGCCCGTACCGCATTCCGAGCGCCATCAGCGCGCCGGTGCAGGCGCCGCAGACTTCGCCTTTGTTCATTCCCGAACCGAAGCAGGCGCCGATCTGCAAAGCCTGTTTTTCCGTGACGCCGTAATCCTCCGAGAACGCGGCGAATACCGCCTGCGAACACATATATCCCTGTCCGAATAATTCAACTGCTTTTGTTACCCTATCCATGTTGTCCTCCGTTGCGTTATTATTTTTACTCCTCTGTCAGCAGCGTATCAAAAGTGAAAGGAAATGCTCTGACTGTTTTTTCGGTGAAGTTGATCTGATAGCCTGTGCCGTCTTGATGGAAAAAGCCTGCGGTCGGGTCGATCCTGATATAGCACATATTCTCGTCGGCTTCATTATTATGCTTGAAATACCACGGTTCAAAGACCTTTATCAGCTCGCTCCTGATCTGTGCGTTTTCGGGATCGAGAGGATGACCGATGATGTGCGCCTTTCCGCTGAATGCGTTCATCTGCCGGCTGCAAAGGGATACATTCAGATTCGCGGCGATCTCTGCCGCTTTACGCGACAGCCTATAGGTAACGATATAAAAGCTCTCCCCATCGAAGTAGGTATCGACAAATCGTGAGGACGGAATATTATCCACGCACGTCGACAAAGCAAACTGATAATCCCTGCCGAACCGTTCTTTCATCACGCACACCGCGTTTTCAAAATCTGTCATGGTATCTCTCCTTTATGGTCAAGTGATTTATTGTCCGCAGTAGCTCTTGATGCACGCGCTGACATACTCAGCCGTGCCTTCGCCGTGCTTGTCGATGTTCTTCGTGAAGCGTTCGTCGGCGACGTACATCTGTCCGAGTCCTGCGAGGATCTCGTCGGTACAGGTATACATCCGCTCGGTGATGAACTGCTTGAGCTTTTCGACTTGCAATCGCGCCGGTTCATCATCGGGAGCAAAGCCCTCTGTTTTCAGCTCTGAGAAGCCTTCCATGATCGCGTCCATTCCGGAGGACAGCTCGTGCCAATCGCTCTGCGTATATCCCGCCGTGCGCTGCTCGCTCTCTTTGTATGGCGCGGTATCGCCCCAGCGCTCACTGACTTCTTTTTCATACTGATTTTTCATAGCTAACCTCTTGTATTTATTGTTGATTGTCACCGGAGAGGGATCTCAAATGCTCCACGATCTCGATGGTGGTCATCGGGAGGATGTCGTCATGCGATGCGATCATGCGAAAGACGTTCTCGATCCTGTCCCACATATTCTCCACATCGAGGTCGTAGGAGTGACCGACGATCTGAAAGATCGCTAACTCCTCGTCGCTCTCTATAAACTGCTGTGTGAGCTTTTCAAGCTCCGGATCTGCATGGAACACGGTCGCTTTCCAGTTGAAAAAATCTGTTTGCGGCGCAAAGGAGCGGCTCTCTTGCCGAGATGCGCGCATAGGAGAATCCGCACTGCCTGACGCAGTTTTCGATCCGCTCGCTGTAATAATCAAAAGGCACGGCGAAGCCCTTGACTTCTCTGCCGAACAGCTTCTCCAGATTCGCCTTGTCTGCCTGCAGCTCATACAGGATCTCCTGCTCCGTTAGGTCGTGCATATACGGATGCGTGAGCGTATGGCAGGCGATCTCATGCCCCTGATACAGCGGCACAGCCTTTTCGATTGAAAGGCGCTTGATAACTTTGCCGCTCTCGTGCGTCCACTCGAACTCCCTCTCCATCAAACCGGAATTGAGATTGAACGTCCCTTTCAAATTGTACTTGTTGAGAAGCGCGACGAACCGAACGTCCTGCAGAACGCCGTCATCGTAGGTGACATTGAATACCTTTGTTTTTCCGTTGGGGAATCGTTTTTGATTCATCATTTATGCCTTTTCCCATTCTTCTCTCGTCAGCCGTGTAACGTGAGCCGTGCGGATGTCGTCCGTCAGCGCCAAGTATACATCCTTGTCGGTGTGGTGATAGGTGAAGCCGCATTTTTCCTGCGCGCGCCTGGACTTTTCGTTGCCGTCAAAATAACCGCACCAAAGTGTTTCAAAGCCCAGGTCTTCAAAGGCATGTCGGATGATCTCTCTTACCGCTTCGGGGATCAAGCCCTGTCCCCAGAACGGCACCCCGATCCAGTAAC
>ONUI01000068.1 GCA_900320995.1 uncultured Eubacteriales bacterium | reverse complement strand
AGTCATATAAACCTGCGCCTCGTAGGTGGTAATCGGTTCATAGTAAACCGTAAGATAACAGTTATTGGGAGTTTGCGAATAGTAAGAATCCGTCGGGAAGGTAAAGGAAATGGAGCCGTCGGCGTTCTTGGTATCGTAGGTGTCGGTTGTTCGCGCCGAATAACTATAGTTTCCGTTCATCGGGTAATAGGTCAGCGTGACCTTTTGAAGCCGCTGGTCTCCGTTGCTCTTAACGGTATACTTGCCGCCGCTGTACATCCAGTGCTCGGTGCTGCCCTCATCGGCGGTTTTGGTGCAGCTTGACCGCATTTCTTCCGCGTCGCCTCCTTGACCTGCGCCGCAGATCGCGCCGAAAGCGTCGTCGGCGGTGATCGTGAAGCTGTCGGTATGCTCGCCGCTCTGTCGGATGCTCACCTTGTGGTTATAGCGGTAGGTGTCGGCGGTCACGTAGATATCGCCGTCGTAGTTGCGCAAGCCGCTGATCGTTACCCAGCCGTCGGACTCATAGCCCGTGCGCTCGGGCGAATATGTTAGAGTCAGCAGCGGATTATCGCAGCCTTCGCCCGCGATCTGGTCGCCGAAGGTGTTGCCGTTTACGTCAAGGGAATAGACCTTAAAATGACGGAAGTCGATGCTGTTGCCCTGCTCGTTGTCAAAATAGAACTTGACCGAGTCGGTATTGATCGCCTTTACCTTGCCGTAATTTCCGCTGCTATACGTGGAATAGGTGAACGGATTCGTGTTTTCGTCTATATCGTCGGTATAGGTATTGGAGCTTGAAATACTGTTGTTGTGGGAATTGACGAATCTACCGCCCTCGTCCGCATCCAACCGGATTTTTCTGCCCCCCGCATAATTTTGCAGAGTTTGAATGTTGGCATAGACCGTCGTGTTGTCAAATGCCTTGTAGGTGACGACATAGGTGATGGAGCGCCCTGCTCTGCCGTTATACTGGTTGGAACGGCTGATGGTATAGTCTTCACCCGCAAGGTTCAGCGTCTTGACCTCCTCTCCGGTATCGTTGTAATACATCTTGATATCGGAGATATAAGAATAGTAGGAGAGGTCAAAGCTCGCGGTGTTGGTGCTGTAATCATAGCGCGTAATCTGACCGCCGTCGCGCATCGTGTAGTGACCGCTCGTGTTATAGACTCCGCCGGATGCGCTGCCGCTCGGTGCGGTATCGCCGACGTTGAAGGTAGAATATAAGCCCAAGCTAATATTCTGATATTCGTAGTCGTTTTGATACGCCTTTCCGTAGGGTCCCACGTCGCCCTTAGTGACTACGGTAATGGAGTAATACGGAACATTAGAATTCATCCATCCCATATTCTTGTCCTTAATCGGCTCGTCATAGGTGACGTCAACGGTGATGTTGCCCGTGATATTCTGCAGCTCGAGATAACCGAACAGCGAGGTTTTGCAGCTCTCGATGAAGTCGGTGTAATACTGGGTCGCGCCGAACGCATCGGCGGTGACGTTGTTGCCGTCCGCGTCGGTTACGATTACTCTTTTCACGCTGACCTTTGCATTGCTTTTGAGGTTGAGCGTCGGGGTGGTGTTGCCCTCGGGCATATCCGCAGATACGCCGTTCAACGCACGCGCGATCGCAGGCTCGGTGGTGTCGTCATAGATTTCGATATACTGACGGCTTGCGTCATTATCCACCGCGCTCTCATAATGGGAATTCACCGTGATAGAATATGCAGAAGCGCTTGTTTCGGGCGCAACATAATCGTTATCGCGGTAGGTGATGACATAGGTGATGTTGCGGCGGTTGTCATTGTCGGGCAGCGTGTATACAACATGCTCATTTGAGGACCCCTTGCCCGCCGCGTCAAACTCGGACTGGATCAGGCTGCCGGTAGCGTTATCATAGAGCTTGACGCTCTCGATATAAGAATTTGAGTTAGATTTGATATCTAAGTCCTGCGGATTGCAGTAACAGTAATGGGTTGTCTGGAAGCCGTTGGTGTAATGCAGTCCCGAAGCAGATGCACTGGTTTCTTTAAACGCATAGGTATCCATCGTGCCCGTCACCGGATTATAGGTACTGCGACCGGGGCCGATGACCACCTTTTCATAGGTATTGTCGCTATATGGGCCCACGTCGCCCTTGGCGACTACGGTCACGGAATAGAACTTTGGATCGCTTGCGTCGTTGCCAGAGGTTGTTGCGTGGGAATAATTGTCGTTGTAGGTATTATAGCCGAGCATGTCAAAGGTCACCGGCGTGTCGTAGGTGACGTCGACGGTGATGTTGCCCGTGATATTCTGCAGCTCGATATAGCCGAACAGCGAGGTTTTACAGCTCTCGATGAAGTTGTCGTAATAAATCTGCCCGCCGAAGGCTGACGCGGTGATATCGCTGTCAACCGCGTTTTTGATGACGACGCCCGAGATACGCGCATTGGCGCTGTTTTTGAGATTCAGCGTAGGCGTTGTGTCCGAAGCATGGGCGGTGAACACCTTGGTGCCGTTGGCGCCGAGTGTCTCATAATCCGCCGCGGTATCGGTATTGCCGTCGGCAAAATACTCGATCTTCTGCGTCTGACTCGCTACGCCGCTTTCAAACGCCGTATTGACGGTGATGGTGTAATCGCCGTCCCCGGACTCAGCCGCATCGACAGCCGCGCCTATGGCAGCGACATTCCCCTTACCTGATGAAGGGAACAGCGGCGTGCCGTTCACCGTCACGGCGTAGAATGTGCCTGCCATGACCGAAAGCGCGAAGATCACCGCGAACAGCGTTGTCAGCAGTACCCGCGCGGGGAATTTTTTCTTCAACCTTTTCATGTTGATTCCTCCTGATTCTATATATTTCAGATAACAGATTCCATCATAAAGCTTCTCTGGACGCGATCCTCAGAATAATTAGGAATTATTCTTCTTCGTCCTTGATTTTCGGCTTGATCGGCTGCCGATGCCTGCGGCGATACTTCAACGGGGTCACGCCGTAATACTGCTTGAACAGCTTGGTGAACTTGGTCTGCATCGCGTAGCCGACGCGGTCGGATATATCGCCGACCTTCATGTTGGTCTCCACCAGCCTGTCCGCTGCCCACTCCATGCGCACCTTGATCTGATACTCCTTGAAGCCGTAGCCATACACCTGCTTGAAATACTTCTTAACGGTGGTATCACTCAACCCGTACTTCTCGCCGAACTGCGCCGCCGTGTACTTCGTGCCGAAGTCATCGGTCAGACAGCGGTAGATGTCCGCGGCGATCTGCTTCTGCTTTTTGCTGAGCTGACCGTCCTGTTTGCTTTTCAAGTCAGACCCGAGGTTATGACCGATCTCGACGGTCGCGGCGAGGATGACGATGCCCGCCTTGTTCTCGAAGCCCGCTTCAAGCAGCTTATCGAGAATCTGATCGGTCGACTTGGAATAAACAAACAAGTAACCGTCCGCGTCGAAGATATCCTCCTCCGGCAGTCCCATCGACTCGATCACCACGCGCAGCATGCGGAACATGGGGCTTTCCTCCACCAGCGTGTCCACCTGCATCGTGATCTCGACGCCTGTGAAGCGGGCAGTCGTGAAATCAAAGCTGCGGTCGTCGCCGACGCTGTAGTCCATCATCACCTGCCCCGCAGGGAGGATATTCTTTTTGCCGTTTACCGTAAATTCGCAGCTGCCGTGCTTGCAGATCAGCGTGCGCAGGTAACGCCCGCCGTCTCCGCGGCGAAAGCCGAGCTTCCACAGATCAGGCAGCTCCGGTGAATAAATATCATAAAAGATGATCTGCATGCTCTTAAACGGATGGTAGGAAATGATCCGTCCCTCACCGTCCTCGAGCAGCAGCTCGACGCGCTTTTCGCGGTCGTTGTCCAGCAGCTCATGCTCGTCCAAATGACTGACTTTTTTGACTCCCATTATGTCACCCCTTAATGTAATCTCATTCGAAAAAAAGTAAAAGCACAAAGGCAGTCCTACATTACACTTGTAAAAATGCCTTCATGCTTAATATGATAAATCTGTACAAACACATTTAACGCAAATATGCCTGTCTGTCTGTCTGTCTGCAAAGTGTGCACCTTCTTCATCTTGGTGTCAAGAGTATCAAGCAAAAAACTTCAGATTGATTGTAACATATCGTTTTTTCAATTACCACTACCCAAACAGCTTTTTAAACCTTTCAGAGCGATAATCGCGTCATTTTTGAAAAATTTTTTCTTTACCTTCTCTCGCATTTAGAAACAGCATACTGTACTTTACAAAATTTCGATTTATTTAAATTTGTAAAGTTAAACTTTACAAATTCTTGACAATGATGAATTTATAAAGTAAAATAGAGACATACTACTTTATGGCGGTGAAAACATGATTACACGCGAACATTATCTGAATCCGATCAGGAGCTTTTACGACAGCGATCTGATCAAGATCATCACGGGGATCAGACGATCCGGGAAGTCTGTTCTGCTCAAACAGGCGTATACGGAGATCGGCGCGCAGGGCAAGGATACCCTTTTCCTTGATTTCGACCTCAAGCCCGTGCGCAATCAGATACCCGACGCAGACGCGCTGATCGAATATGTGAAGAATAATCGACGCGAAGGCACTTGCTATGTCTTCCTCGACGAAGTGCAGAACGTAAATGGCTGGGCGGAAGCCTGCAGAACGCTGAGACTGCAGGACTGCTCCGTGTTCATCTCCGGCAGCAACTCCAAGCTCTTATCGGGCGAGTTCACCAAGGAACTCAGCGGAAGGTATGTTTCGTTCCGTATCCGACCGTTTGTCTATCGCGAGGCAAAGGAGTACTGCTCAGCGCTCGGTAAGGAGCTTTCCGTCACCGATTATCTGGTGTGGGGCGGGTTCCCCGCGTCATTTGAACTGCCCGATCTCGACAGCAAAAAGAGATATCTGTCCGACCTGAACGACACGATCATCTATAACGATCTCGAAAACCGATACAAAATAAAAAAAGCCGACGTCTTTGAAAAGATGGTCGACTTCATATTGGTATCAAACGCGAGGATCTTCAGCGCGCAATCCGTCACAAAGTTCATGGTAAGTCAGGGGATCAAAATATCAACGCCAACGGTCATCAAGTATCTCTCCTATCTGAAAGAAGCGTATGTGATCAATGAGGTCCCTCAGTATTCGCAAAAGGCGAAATCCAAGATGAGCTATTATCAGAAGCTGTATGATGAGGATATGTCGCTCAACAGCATACGATGTGCCGGAAACCGCTATGACCTGACGCACAACTTTGAGAACGCTGTGCTGAACGAGCTGCTGTATCTGGGCTATGAGGTAACGGTATTCAATAACGCCGGGCGCGAAATCGACTTCCGCGCGGAGAAGGATAATAAGGTCTATCTGATCCAGGTCGCCTACAGCGTGGCGGAAGAGAAAGCGTATGACCGCGAGTTTTCGGCTTTTGCCGGGATCGATAATCTGGTCAAAAAGATCATCATCACCAACGATGATATCGACTATTCTACCAGCACGGTGTATCACTGCAAATTCAAAGACTTTGTCATGCTGAACTCACTCGATGAGATTTGAGTGTTGATGAATACCGCTGTGCGAAGATCACAGATTTATTGTTCTTTTTTACTTGCATTATCTCATTTGAAATGGTATAATCCAAACTCATATTCCGACGCGTATATTTTGACAGTTTTTTCAGCAAAACTTCAGACGTTTTTGCGGTTCTGCGTTTGACATTTTTGCGGTGATTTGTTTGACACTTTTGTGATGATCGATTTGACGCTTTTGTGATGATTGACTTGTCACCCATTCGGAAAATGAATCACCATTCCCCATAATCGAATCTTTTTCATTCTTGGGGAATGAAAGGAACAGAACAAAACCGAACCGTATTGCAGGCTCGGTGATGTAGTTGAAACGGCGGGACTTTCTAACACTTGTCTAACATTTGTCTAACACTTTTTCTAACAATTTTCCGTTTTTTTGATAAAACCGCGTATCAGCTTGTTTTCAGGCTTTTCGAGCTCAACCGCTCATAAACCCGCATAAACAGTGGCTTTTCGGCGTTATTCTGTGACACAGCATGTCGCGCCATATGACCGCATGGTAAGCTCCTTTAAGCGATGGGGTTCAAGAGGCCGCTGGTTCGACTCCAGTCACTCGGACCACTCGAAACTCTCGATTTTTCCTAAGAAAATCGAGAGTTTTTTGTTTTTCTGTTAAGGTTCAAAAACAGCAAAAATACCAGTAGGTCAACAAGTAGGTCAACTAAAACAACAGGAGTATGATATGAAGAACGGAAAGCAACCGAATCCGAACGTCATCCACCCGATCAACGGGTATGACAAAGAGATCTACATCAAGCCGACGATCACCGATCCCAACATCATCGTCGGGGACTTTTCCTATATCGCCGACACGGATTTTGAGAGCCATGTCACGCACCTGTATGACTTTATCGGCGACAAACTGATCATCGGCAAATTCTGTCAGATCGCCTCTGGCGTGGAATTCATCCTGAACGGCGCGAATCACCAAATGAACGCCGTCACCACCTTCCCGTTCTACACGCTGGAGGGTTGGGATATGGAGCCGCCCTCAATGGATGATCTGCCGCTCAAAGGCGACACCGTTATCGGAAATGATGTATGGATCGGGCAAAACGCCGTGATCCTGCCCGGAGTTCATATCGGCGACGGAGCGATCATCGGCGCGAACAGTGTGGTCGGCAGTAACGTTGAGCCTTACACCATTGTTGCAGGCAATCCCGCGAGGGCGATCCGCAAACGCTTTGACGATGAGCTGATCGGCTATCTGCTCGCGTTCAAATGGTGGGACAAGTCTATCGAAGAGATCAACGACCTCATCCCGATCCTGACCTCTTCCGATTTGGAATCCGTGAAAAAAGAGCTGAGGGCAAGGCTATGATCATTCTGATAACCGGCGCGGTCACGATCACAGAGAGAACAGGAGAACCAATCAAATGATATTATACACAGAGCGTCTGATCCTCCGTCCGTGGGCAGATTCGGACGCGGAGAGCTTAGGGTGACTGTAGATATCCGAACCGTGGTTTTGACGGACATATTTCCGCCTGTCCGTTGTTAAAATCCTCGCGAATCCGTCAGGATTCGCTGTGGTTTTGCCGCGGTCAGACAAAAATCTGCTCCGTCAAAACTCCGAAGGACTGAAAAATGAGCAAGATTTCGAGCAAGTTTCGGTGCAGAAAGTGCAGGCAGGCTGACGCCTGCCAAAATTGATAAGCCGAAAAATGCCGAAATATTACCATTTTCAGCAGATTCGGATATCTACAGGCACCCTATATGAATACGCGCGTGATGACCGTGTCGGGCCCATTGCGGGATGGCCGGTGCATACGAGCGTGGAGAACAGCCGCGAGATCATCAGAACCGTGCTGTCCGTTCCCGAGACTTAC